>JAOTVO010000012.1 GCA_029863355.1 Candidatus Krumholzibacteriia bacterium | reverse complement strand
CGCGCAGCGAGTTGTCCCGTCGCCGTGTGCACGTGAAAAAAGTGTCAAGCGTGCGCTCGGCTTTGCGCGAATTAACAATCTACTGATGCTTGAAACAAAGCGCGTGTTGGAAAACCGCGCGCGTGCTATCCTCTCGTCGGAGCAAGTCACCTGAGCGAGTCACAATCTCCGCGCTCCGTTTCTAACGAATCCTCGCGCGATGCGGGCATCCCATGCCCGGGAAAGAGGGGCGATTCCCATGAAACGGCACGTTGTCTGTGCTTTCCTTGCGTTTCCTTTGATTTTGTTGGCGGAAGTTTCGCCGAGAGCGGGCGTCCAAGGCGCGCGTCCGCGCGACCTGGCGGTGCGGTCGGACGGAACCGTACTGCTCACGAGCATGGATTCCAACTTCATCACGCAGATGACCTGGAACGGCAGCTCGTACAACGCGCCTGTCTATATCAACGTCGGCGGCAGATCGTGGGGCATCGATCTCCTGAGCAATGACAAGGCGATCGTCACGCTGCCGTTCGAGGACCACATGGTGGAGCTGGACTGGAACGCCGGCGCCGGCAAGTTCGCGGTGACGACGCAGTGGTACGCGCCCTACTACTCCACCGACATCATCAAGAGCAACTGGCCGCGGCGCGTCCTCGTAGCCAACCGCGGCGCGGCGCCGGATCCGACGGCGACCGGCGCGCAATCGTGGCAGCACGCTGTCTACGACCTGGACGTGTTCTTCGGCACGGGCATCAAGCGCACCCTCGTCTGCGACCGCGAGCCGCGCGTGCTGGCGCTCTCTCCGGACAAGAAGCGCCTCTTCGTCGGCCACGTCCAGGGCGCGCTCGGCCAGGATTCTTACGACCCGGGGACGATGGGTCCGGTCGGGGGCGGCGACCACAGCTTCTCCAACGACGACTACGACGGCGGCTCGATCATCGTCTTCAACGTCGAGGGCGGGACGCACGACGAGCCGCTGCACCGCTTTCTGATCGGGAGCCCGGTGCGCGGTCTGGCGATCATGCCCATCGACGGCGGCATGTACCGCCTGTTCTTCACCCACGTCGGATTCGGCGCGGCGGCGGAGGACCCGGACTTTGGCGGCCGGGACATCGCCAACATCATTTCGAGCATCGCCTTCACCAACGGGTCGCACGTGCCAACCGGCGGCCGCGAGGACTTCGTCCTCGGCCACGACCCCGACGGGGAAGCGTCGGGGAACGACCGGCCGGCGATTCTGCCCGAGCGGATCGCCGTACGCCAGGCGGGGGGACGCAACGAGCTGTGGATCGCGAACTCGGGGTCGGGCTCGGTGTCGCGCGTTCGCCTCGACGCGGACGGACTCGTCGACGCCGCCGGCCAGATCCACATCGAGTTCCCGGGCATCAAACCCGGCGTCCCGAGAGCCCCCGGCGGACAGCTCGATGGCGACAACATCACGAACTTCAACGAGTTTCACCAGTGGGACATCGACGAGGTCGTCTGCGACAGCGTCGCCCACTACGCCGTCGGCACCATATTCTCGAATCCGCGCAGCCTCGTCGTCGCCAACGACCGCGTGTACGTCGCGGCCAACCTTGAGCACCAGCTCGCCGTGATCAACGCGACGGCCGAGGTCACGGACCCATGCATCACCTTTCCGGCGGCCACGCTCTCTCCGCTCATATCGGGCGCGAATCCCGTGGAGCCGGACGAGAAGGAGTTCTTCGCGTTCGGAGCGGCGTTCGACTTCCGCGAGAACGGCGGGCCGGCCGGCGAGCGGCTCGTCGTCGTTGACGGGGGGCAGTTCGAGGTCGCACAGGAGGCCAAGACCAACACGATCACCTGCGGCACCTGCCACGTCGATGGCCACCTCGACGGCAAGGTGCGTTTCATCGTCCGCCCCTTTCGGACAACCGGGGGCGCTAATTTTGCCAGGGGCAACCTGGTGAAGACCGGGCTGCCGGGCTTGATTCCGACGAAGAAGGCCAAGCCCGTGCAGGTGCCCACGATCTTCGACGTGGGCAATACCGAGTGGATCTTCTTCGAAGGGACCCGGACCGTCCGGGACGGGAAGTCGGGCTCAAGTGCCAATCCGCTGGGTTCATGCGAGTACTGCTTCGACAACGGCTTCTTCTTCAACACGCCCGAGTTTACCAACACGGTGGCGTCCCCGGTCTCGCCGCACGCAACCGACGGCACGCTGAGCCGCGCGAGCCAGCAGAAGGGGCGCCTCCTCTTCGAGGCGATGAACTGCAGCCGCTGCCACGCCGGGGCGACGCGCCAGACGTTTCCGCGCACCAAGAACCCCAGCGGCGAGCTGCCCTTCGTGGGCCAGTTCGGGCCGCTCCCGGGAGGGCCTCCAACCAGCGGCGGGCTCGTCACGGAGAACCGCTTCCTCAACGATCCCACGCAGATCTTCATCGATGGCGACCCCAATTCGCCGGATGCGGGTCCGTTCGCCACGCGCAACGTCACCAACGTGGGTACGCGGCTTTCCGGCGACGGGGTGGTCAATGGCACCCACACGCCCGCTCTGGCGGGCCTGTGGGACAATCGGCCCTACATGCATGACGGCCGCTACCGGACCATCGAGGAGGTGCTCACCAACACGTGGCTCGACACCACCGATGCGTACCGCGCGGCGCCGCTCGTCCTCGAGGGCGTCCCCGACAACTCCAAGAACGGCGAGTTCGAAGACGATCCCAGCGAGCTGACTTTCACTACCAACGCCACTGTTTTTCCCTTCGGCACACACCGGCAGTTCGGCGGCAGCGGCACGCTCGTCCGCGCCATCGACTATCTCGATGGACTCGGCGCCAGGGACGACTTCATCGACTTCCTGAGCTCGGTGAGCAGCCAGACGTCGCTTTGTGACCTCGGCGCTGCCGCGTTCTTCCTCTCCTACGACCCGCAGCCGAGCACGTGCGTCTCCACGGTGGCGTTCGACACGCCGGTGCCGGCGGAGGTGCGCGTGGAGTGGCGCTACCTCGGCGGGGGTACACTGAACGAGCTGGAGATCACGCCCCTCGGCGTGGCGCACACGGTGCTGGTGCCCACGGAGGCGGCGGGCGCGTACGAGATCGTGCTCACGGCCTACATGCGCACCGTCTGCTTCGATCCCCTGCAGATGGTGGACACGCTCTTCGTCGGTGACGCGTGCACGCAGTTCGCCAACAACGGCCCCGTGTTCGCGTGCCCGCAGGGCGACGCGGAGGCGCTCGTCGTCACGGTCCAGGTAGACCCGGACGACTACGCCGGCGCCGACACGCTGGAGGCCTCGCGCTTCACCATCGGCGATCCCGTGGGCGGCAGCGTCATCATCCATCCGGGTCCGGGCGGGCCGATTCACGCCGACTCGAACGCCGTGCTGGTGGACACCATGCTGACGACGACCTTCACCCTTGCCTACCTGAGCGGCTGCGCCGTGGAGCCAGACGCGACGGTGATTCCGGTGCTCGTGGACAGCATCCCGGTCGGGAGCTCGGTGGCCGTCATCCGGAGCGCGGATCTCACCAACGACGCGGTGGTCGACGGACTCGACCTTACCGTGCTCGGCAACACGTACGCGAAGTGCCAGAGCGATCCCGGTTACAACGATTGCGCCAACTTCGCTTCCGCGGACACGTGTGTGGACCTCGTCGACCTGGTCGCGTTCGCGCCGCACTACAACGACGCATTGCCCGGATCGTCCGCGCCGGCAACGGCGAAGGTGCCGATCACGCGCATGCGGGTCGACATCCGGATGGCGCCTCCCGCGGCAAATGGCGAGGCGATCCGGACGGCCACCGTGCAAGCGGCCCGCCTGGACGGCGTCGCCTCGTTCGCGATGCTCCTGGCGCCGCAGGTGGACGGGCTCGGCGCGATCGAGTGGACCCCGAATCGCGACGTCGCTCCGCGGAGCTTCTTGGTGCCGTTCGACACGCCGGCGGGGAGGCAGTGGGCACTCTTCGCCAGCGATCTGGATGCGGCCGGCGCCTCGATCGTCGAGCTGGGAACGCTCGCCTTCAAGGGCGACGACAGCGCGGGGCTCGGCAGCCCGCTCACACTCGTGGAGGGGAAGGTGGTCACCCGTGCGGGCACGGCGCAGCAAATGGAGGAACTCGGTTTCTCCGACACGCCGCCGACCGCGCCGGTGGCGCGCAATTACCTGGGGCGCGCCTATCCCAACCCCTTCAACCCGAGCACGACCATTCGCTACGCCATCAAGGCGACCGCGGAGGTGAACCTCTCCGTCTACGACGTGCACGGGCGGCTGGTGAAGACCCTCGTGGACGAACACCAGAAGCAAAGCGAGTACACCACCGTGTGGAACGGCACGGACGCCAGGGGCAACCCCGTTGCGTCGGGCGTCTACTTCTACCGTCTCAAGACACCGGTGTTCGTCGAGACGCGGAAGATGGTGCTCTTGAAATAACCGTCCTCCACAGGGGCACGTTCGCGGGACGGACGGTCGCGGGGCTGGCAAGGCGGTGTCTTGCCAGCCCCGCTCGCTTGCAGCGGCGTCCGGCTCGCGGAGTTGCGCTCCGCGCGGGGTCGTGAGACAATCGCCGGCGGTGCGTCGCCGTTCCCATCCGTGACGTAGGAGGAGGCCGTTATGATGAATGTTGAACCATGCCCCAACTGCGGGAGCAAGAATCTGTTCAAGAGCAACGCGGTGAGCGCGGGCGGCGGGCACGCGCCCAACTACCTGCCGGGACTCGGCAGTTTCTTCGCCGCGGAGAAGTTCCACCTGGTGCTATGCGGGAACTGCGGTTTGGCGCGCTTCTTCGCGCGCCAGGAGGCGCTGCGCAAGGTCGCGGATGCGAACAAGTGGCAGCGCATCTAGGCCGGGCCGTGTGACCGAGAGGAGACTCCGATGATCGAGAAGATGCCGTGGATCGAGCGCCGCTTCACGTTCGACCTGCCCGTGTCCATGTTCCCCAACCTGATCGAGCGCGTGCGCGGCACGCCGGCTCGCGTGGAGGACCGCGTGCGCGGGCTGCCGCGGGAGGCGCTGGTCGCGCGCGAAGGCGAGAAGTGGTCGATACAGGAGCACGTGGGACACCTGTTCGACCTGGAGCCGCTGTGGAGCGCGCGCCTCGACGACTTCGACGACGCCGCCGAGGTGCTGCGCGCCGCCGACATGAGCAACCGCAAGACTCACGAGGCGAATCACAACGACCGCCCGTTCGCCGAGATCCTCGCCGGGCTGCGCGAGGTGCGCGGCGGCATCGTCGCGCGCCTGGAGGCGATGGACGCGCGCGCCGCGGCGCGCACGGCGCGCCACCCGCGGCTCGACCAGCCCATGCGCGTGCTCGACCTGGTGGCCTTCGTCGCCGAGCACGACGACCACCATCTGGCGCGGATCTCCGAGATCATCGCGCGGCGCGGGGAGGGGCGGTGACGGGGATGCACGCGAAGGGGAGGCGGGTGACCGGCGCGCATCTCATCGCGCTGGTCGCGCTGGCGTTCGTCGTCGGATGCATCGGCGCGTCGTTCCCGCGCATCAACGAGGACCTCGTCGAGGGCATGCGCATCCGCGGCGAGCCGGCGGGATGGCACATGCGCGGCGACACTCCCGGCGTGAAGCCGGAATACCTCGACGTCTACATGGATGGGAAGGTGCGGCGCGAAGGGGAGCGCAGCGCCTGCCTCCTGGCGCTCGACGCGTTCAACAAGGACTGGGCCACGCTCATGCAGAGCTTCTCCGCCGAGCCGTACCGGGGAAAGCGCGTGCGCTTCTCGGGCGAGGTGCGCGTGAACCACGTGAGCGGGTGGACGGGGTTGTGGATGGGGACGGACTCGAGGGATAAGCAGGACACGATGCTCGACGACATGACCAACCGGCGCATCCGCGGCACCGTAGACTGGACGCGCCACGAGATCGTCCTGGACGTGCCCATCGATGCCGTCGTGATCAGCATCGGCGTGCACCTGCACGGGATGGGGCAGGTGTGGCTGGACGACTGCGCCTTCGCCGTGGTGGACGCCGCCGTGCCGCTCACCGAGGCGCAGCCGGCCCCGCGCCCGCGCGAGGTCGTGATCCCGCGCCTGCTCCCGGAAGAACCGCAGAACCTCGACTTCGAGCTGTCCTACATCGAGTGACGCCGGCGCCTCAATCCTTGGCCAGGGGCACGAGGAACCAGAGGATCACGTAGACGAGGATGCCCGGGAACGCCGCGCTCAGAATGGACGCCAGCACATAGATCACGCGCACGCGTCCGGGCGGCCAGCCGAGCTTCTCGGCGATGCCGCCGCACACGCCGGCGATCATGCGGTGCTCGCGCGAGCGCCGGAGCTTGCCTTCGGCGGCCATCGCTACCGCCCTCCCACGATCGGCAGCGGCTCGGACATCTCGTCGCAGAACTTGGCGGGAATGAATCGTTTCACGGGCTCGCCTCCTGGGTTCGGACGGGCGTTGAACCGACGAGGGCAGCGTAGGCGGGCCGTTCGCGCGGTGTCAACGCGAATCCCTTGGAAACACGCGAGATGTGTGATACCCTGGCGTCGAAATCCCAATCGGGAAGGAGCTAAAGCGTCCCATGACCCACAAACAAGCGAGCGATCAAATGAACAAGCACACCGAGATTCTGGACAAGGCGAAGGCGCACTTCGCCAAGGTCGTCGAAGGACAGCTGGCCCGCGTCGAGCGCATGAAAGAGGGCGAGGACTGGGTCGACTACGCCAAGCTCGACACCGTCAAGGTGGGCATCCTGGGCGGCGACGGCATCGGGCCGTTCATCGCCGTGCACGCGCGCACCGTGCTCGAGCACCTGCTCGCGCCGGAGCTGGAGAGTGGCAAGGTGCGCTTCACCGACATCGAAGGGCTCACCATCGAGAATCGCGCCGAGCAGGGCAAGGCCATCCCCGAGGACGTCCTCGAAGAGATCAAGAAGCACCACGTGCACCTGAAGGGCCCCACCACGACGCCGCGCAAGGGCGACCCGTGGCCCAACATCGAGTCGTGCAACGTCGCCATGCGCCGACACCTCGACCTTTTCGCCAACGTGCGCCCGGTCAAGGTCCCCAGCGCGGGCATCGACTGGGTCTTCTTCCGCGAGAACACGGAGGGAGCCTACGTGCTGGGGAGCTTCGGCGTGAACGTCGGCGACGACATCGCCTTCGACTTCACCGTGGCCACCACGCAGGGCACCGAGCGCATCGTGCGCCTCGCCTTCGAGTACGCGCGCAAGAACAAGATCCCGCGCGTCACCGCCGTGACCAAGGCCAACGTGGTCAAGACCACAGACGGCAAGTTCCTCTCCATCGCGCAGGAGATCGCCAAGGAGTATCCGGAGATCGCCTTCGACGACTGGTACATCGACATCATGACGGCCAAGCTGGTGGACCCCAAGCGGCGCACCCAGTTCCGCGTGATGGTGCTGCCCAACCTCTACGGCGACATCCTCACCGACGAGGCGGCGGAGTTCCAGGGCGGCGTGGGCACGGCGGGCAGCGCCAACATCGGCAAGCGCTACGCGATGTTCGAGGCCATCCACGGATCGGCCCCGCGCATGGTCAAGGAGGGACGCGCGCAGTACGCCGATCCCTCGAGCATGATCCGCGCGGGCGCGATGCTCTTGCGCCACATCGGTTACGAGGAGCGCGCCACCAAGCTGGAGATGGCGCTCGACATCTGCGGAAGCTTGGAGAAGAAGCTCGTCATGACGGGCCGCGACGACGGCGCGACGGGCGACGAGTTCATCAAGTACCTGATGGACACGGTGAAGGACGCGAAGCTCGTGAGCCGCTGGCAGGGCTATCAGCCGAAGAAATAACGGCGGATCTCAGTTCCACGCGTCCTGCAGCGGCCCCAGGTCCGCGACGGCGTCCGCCACGATGTCGCGGGGAATCCCGAAGTGCCGTTCGACGAGGGGCACGAGCGCCGCGCGGTCGGGGATCGCCGTGACGCGCGACTCCGTTCCCTGGGACTCGATCAGCGTGAGATTGTGAATCGCGACGCCGCGCTCGCCGGGCAGAAAGCGAACGAGCAGGAGCGCGTTCATGAAGGTCGCGTCGTCCGTGTACGAGTGGGCGATGACATCGGCAAAATGCTCGAGCGACCGCGACGTCGGCTTGACCACGTATCCGTGCTTCGGCTTGCCGTCTCTATAGAGACTCATGCGCGAGCGGGCTTCCGCGTCCTGCGGCTCGAGCACGTAACGGTCGCGGCCCAGAACGACCTCGTGATCGCGCGCGAGGTCGCGCGGTAGAGGCGCCAGGAAGGGCGCCGCGTACCCCACGTCCACCAGATACTCCCGTCCATCCACTGCCACCATGCTGACGATATGGACATCGGGATTGGCCATGTCGGCCCCGCACAGCTTGACCTCATAGCCCAGTCCGGCGAGGAGCCGATTGAGGTAGTAGTTGTTCGTGTAGCAGGTGCCGCCGAGATTGTAGTGCTCGATGCCACTCAGGAAACGCTCCGCGTCGGGCAGGGCGCGCATGTTGTCGCGCTTTCGGTAGTAGAGCTTGGAGATGTTCTCGAAGGGCACGCGCATGGCGTGCCTCGCCACGAGATGGGTCAGCGCCTCCAGGCTCGGCTCCCTCGCGGGGACTTCCAGGACGCGCAGGTAGCGGTCCAGCAGATCCGGGGTCACATGAACCACTTCTTCTGGGCGTGGACGGCGTCACCGAACGAGCGCATGAACGTCATGTCCGCTTCGCCGAGCGGGCCCTGCGCCATCGCAGCGAGGTTCTTCTCGAGCTGTCCCAGACTGCGCGGCGCGGTCATGCAGACGTGGACGTGCGGATTGGACAGGACGAAGCGGTAGCACTCAGCCGCCGTCGGGATGCGCCCGTCCTTGGGCCATCCCCTCGGTCGTCTCATAAGTGCCGTCCAGCGCGTCGCGGTGTAGCTCACCACGCCCGTACCGTGAGCGCCTACGTAGGGGAATATCTCGGTTTCTGCGCCGCGATGCGCGGCGTTGTACCGGATCATCAGCACGTCCACCGCGCCGCTCGCGGCCAGACGGCCCGCGAACTTCCGGTCGTGCGTCGAGAGCCCGATCGAGCGCACCTTGCCCTCCTCGCGCAGCTTGACCATCTCTTCCTGGACGGATGCGGGGAACTCCTTCTCCTTCATGACGCCGAGGAATAGAAAGACGTCGATGTAGTCGGTGCGAAACTGCCGGAGCCGCTTCTCCAGGGTCTTGCGCACGTTGGTGTGGGTGAGGATCAGATTGTAGGGGCCGGTGGCGATCTTGTATTGCTCGCGCGCCGTGCCCAGTATGTCCCGGAGGGCCCTCATCATCTGCACGTCGAAGCCGTACGCGAAGAAGTAGTCGATGCCCGCTTCCACCGCGCGGTAGACGGTCTTCTTGCCCGGCAGGTAGCTGGCCGACAGCCCCAGGCGATGCACCCCGATGCCGGTCGATCCCAGACGCGTGTGCGTGAAGTCGTCGAGCACTCTCTGCACCTTCTTTCCGTCCCGACCATTCAATCGGGCAGATCGTCGAGCACCCGCTGCATGCTCTTCTTGTATTCACGGAAAGCCGCTCGGCCTTCCTTGGTGAGGTGGATGATGGTGTGCGGCTTCTTGCCCCTGAATTCCTTCTCCATCGCAATGTAGCCGGCCTCTTCGAGCTTGCTCAAATGGGTGGAGAGGTTGCCCCACGTCATACCGGTCATGCGCATGAGAAAGACATAGTCGGCGCTCTCCACGACGTAGAGGTAGGTGAGCACCATCAACCGGGGCGACGCGTGGATGAGCCGGTCGATATCCGCCAGTGGATGCAGTCGCGGATCCTGGGGCGGTTCGGCCATCTCACGCCTCCTCCGAAGGCAGGGAGGGGAGCGGACTGTGGCGGAGCAGGCGCACGAAGATCACCAGACCGGTGAAGATCATGATGCCCGCCGTGACGCCGAAGGTGATGGGAAAGCCGTGGTGCGTGGCGCCTTTGTTCACCCATACCCACTCTCCGACGAGCGGAGAGACCGCGAGCATCAGCCCATACAGGTAGAGGCGGCGAAAGCCCAGGAGGTAAGCGGCGAGACTGGCCCCGGTCAGGAGGATCAGCGCGAACATGAGTGCGATCAACCAACCCGACATGGACCGGAACTTCACCGCGGCGAACGCCCCCAGGG
Source organism: Candidatus Krumholzibacteriia bacterium (assembly GCA_029863355.1). The sequence goes on along the minus strand of JAOTVO010000012.1, from coordinate 9,536 downwards.
CGAGGGCGCCGATGTTGACGGCGAGCATCACGAAGTTGAATCTCATCAACTTGGCCTTGCGCGCCGCGCCGAATGTCACCCGGCCGATGCGTGGCACGACCACGTGCTTTCTGAGCGCGCGAATGACCAGAAAGACCGCCGCGAAGAAGGGAAGGAACACGGCCGAGCTCCAGAAGTCTCCCAGGCGGGCGCTGAGAAAAGGTGCGATGGCGAACATCGAGACCACACAGCCGATGAAGATATCCCACAGGCCATCCTCGAAAGCGGCTGTGAAGGCTCTGCGCTCGGCCTGCTTCAGACTGATTCTCTCCGACATGATTGGCCTCCCTCGTCAGCCGGAACTACCGTGCAAAAGTGTGCTTTGTTAAACAAAGTTCTCTGAAGGAAGGATAGGTGCGGTCGGGCCGGTTGTCAAGCCCACCACCGGGCGAATTGTCAATTTGTGATATATCGTCTATAAAGACAATAGGTTAGGTCATCGGCTCGCCGCATCGTTGCGGGCAGTCCTCCCGCGTCGGCCCGCTGCCACGAGCGCCCGGCCAAGCTCGGGCTTTGGATCTCAGGGGAGCGCGTCCGCCGGGGGCGTAGCCCAGCCGTTCTCCACCACGCGCTCGCGCATCTTTGCCACTTTCGCTTGCAGCGCCGCCATCATCTCCTGGAAGCGCTGCTCGTCGCGAAGCGTGGCCAGCAGCGGTTCGCGCTCCGCTCTGCGAGCAATGATGAAGCCGTAGTCGATCGCCTGTTCCAGCCAGTGGTACGCCTCGTCCTTCTGCCCGAGCGCGGCCGCCGCGCACGCGGCGAAGTATCGCGTTTCGGGATCCTCATCCCCCCGGTCGATCCAGGAGATACGCTCTGCGATCGTCTCCTCGAGTACCTCGCGGCCCTCGTCGGCATGCCCGGTGTGCAGCATCACATAACCGATGTGCATCCGGCTGAACGACTGGTCTTTGGCGGCCAGCGCCAGCCCGAGGGACCTTTCGAACGACACCCTCGCGGCGTGTAGGTCGCCGGAGAACAGCGCGAGGTAGCCCTTCATGCTGTGTCCGTCCCCGGATTGGGGGCGCAGCTGGATGTAGTCCTCGGCCTCCGTTCTGGCGGCATCGATGTCGTTCCGCAGTACCGACACCATGACGAGGCCAAAGCGGGGGTGCGACAGATCGGGCCGGATCGTCTTCCCCCTCTCGAACCACTGTCGTGCCACATCCGGCATGTCCAGCGTGATGAACGCGTACCCCATAAGGATGTAATCGATCCCCGAAGGAACGGGTTCGAGCGCCATCGACCTCCGGAGCCAGTAGACGCCCTCGTCGGGCCGTCCGGTCAGCGAGTAGAGGAATCCCAGGTTCGCAACGGCCGGCGCGTAGTTGGGATTGTACTCGACCGCCTTCTGCTGGGCCGCGATCGCCTTGCCCATCCATCCCCGGTCCTGGTACGCGAGACCGAGCGCTTTGTAGCCCTCCGCCGAGTGCGCGTCGAGCGCGATGGCGGTCTGCGCCGCCGACAACGCGGAGTCGGTCCAGGCGGCCGCATAGCCGAAGCGCATGACCTGCTGCGCATATGCGTCTGCCAGGCCCGCATACGCCAGCGCGAAGCCAGGATCTTCTTCGAGCGCCTGCTTGAAGAGGTAGACAGCGTTGTCCATCTCTTCCTGGCGGTACTTGTTGTACGCGTCGCGCCCCCTCAAGTAGTAGTCGTACGCCGCCATGTTGCGCGTCGGGGGGGACGCGATCCGCGTTCGCTCATCCGGCGTCAGCGCGGCCTCGAGGGCGGCGGCGATGTTGCGCGCCACGTCGCTCTGTATGGCAAAGATGTCCGAAAGCTGGCGGTCGTACGTCTCCGCCCACAGATGCTCGTCGGTTCGCACGTCGATCAACTGACTTACGATACGCACGCGGTCGCCGGCTCGGCGCACGCTGCCCTCCAGTATGGTGGCCACACCGAGCTCCTTTCCGATATCGCGCAGGCTCTGGTCGCTGCCTTTGTAGCGCATGATCGACGTGCGCGAGATCACTCGCAGGTCCGCGATCTTGGAGAGCTGGGTGATGATGTCCTCGGTGATGCCGTCGCTGAAGTATTCGTTTTCGGGCTCGGCGCTCAGGTTCTGGAAGGGCAGCACCGCGATGGACTTCCGGTCCGGCGAAGCGCTCTCGCGCGGTCGCAGAAAGTACGCCGCCACGGCGACCAGGACCAGGACGGCGGCGATAGCACCGAACAGGCGGGTGCGCCGAGCGGGCCGCGCGGCTCCCGGCGCATGGGACCGGCTGGCTCCGGCGGAGGCGCCTTCCAGCTCGCGCTTCAGTCCCCGCAGATCGACGACGAGATCCTCGATGTGCGGATAACGATCACGGGGGTTCTTGGCCATCGCCTTGTCGACGAAGCGCTCCATATCGAGGGGCACGCCGGTGCGCAGCCCGGTGAGCGGCTCCGGCATCTCGTTGATGATGGAATAGTGCACCGCCTCGGCGTACTGGCCGCGAAACGGCGCTCGGCCGCTCGTCATCTCATAGAGGATGACTCCCAGTGACCAGATGTCCGTACGGTGATCGACGTCCTTGCCCAGCGCCTGCTCCGGGGACATGTACGCCACCGTCCCCAACGTCGACGACTCCTTGGTGAGCTTAGTGACGCCGCGCAACTTGGCCAGACCGAAGTCGAGAATCTTCACCCGGCCGTCGTTGTCGATCAGGACGTTGTCCGGTTTCAGATCGCGGTGGACGATCTGGGCCTTGTGCGCCTTGGCCAGCCCCTCGCCGATCTGGATCGCGATGTCGAGCGCCTGCGCGAGCGGCAGCGGCTTGTCGTGGATCATCTCGCGCAGCGTCCGACCCTCCACGTACTCCATGCCGATGTAGACCTGGCGCTCGTACTCGCCGATCTCGTGAACGGTGATGATGTTGGGATGGTTGAGCGCGGCGGCGGCCTGCGCTTCACGCTCGAAGCGTGCGACGGCGTCGGGGTCGCCGGTCAGATGCGGGGGCAAAAACTTGAGGGCGACGAAGCGCTTGAGCTTCGTGTCCTCGGCCTTGTAGACGGCGCCCATGCCCCCTTCGCCGATCTTCTCGACGATCCGGTAGTGGGAAATGGTTCGGCCGATCATCGCCTCATGATAGCGTGTGCCTGGGTGGGTGACAATGCCATCGCGGCGCCGCTGGAAACCCCACCGGTCGCGTGCTAGGGTGGGTTGTTCGACCCCGACAGCTGGAGAGTAAAGAACGTGACCTGGCAGAGGAGATGGCGCTTCGGCGCCGCGCTGGCGGGCGCGACGGCGGCGCTCATTACGAGCTGGGCGGGCTGCGGCGAAGGCGGCGGCGGCGAGCCCGGCCAGCCCGCGGAAGTCGTGCGCTATACGAGCTGGGAGGCGTTCACCCAGGCGCGCGTGCGAGAGGGCGCCGGCGCGCGCCGGCAGGTGGTGGTGATCGGCCTCGACGCCGCCCCCTGGCACTACGTCGACCGCCTCATCGCCGAGGGGCGCATGCCCAACCTGGCACGCATCCTGCGCGAGGGCGCGCGCGCCACGCTGCGCTCGGTGGAAACGCAGGTCACCCCGCCCGCCTGGACCGCGTTGTTCACCGGCTACCGGCCCGAGCGCTCCGGCGTCTACTCCTTCGGCTACTGGGACCCCGCGAGCGAAGACTTCCCCAGCGCCAACGGCGACGACGTCGAAGTGCCCTTCGTGTGGGAGGCGGCCTCGCGCGCCGGCCTGGAAGTAGCGGTCGCCAACGTGCCCATGACCTATCCCGTGCGGCCGGTGAACGGCATCATGGTCTCGGGCATGATGACCGAGGTCGAGATCCTGCTCCCCCTTGAGACGACAGCGTTCAAACCGCCCGCCGACTGGTTCCGCCGGGCGCCCAGCGTGCGCAATTTCTCGCCGCCCCTGAGCGGGTCCGTCGCCGACTCGCTCACGGCCTTCCTCTGGGTCTTTCACGACACCACCGACGACGGCGCGCGCCGCTACGACACCGCGGCCCTGCGCGTGCTCTCGCGCGAGGGCGGGCGCGCGCCGCGCGAGCTGGCCTTCCACGTGGGGCCGACCGCGTCGTACACGCCGTGGCTGCCCGTGCGGTGCCGCCACGAGGGCGTGGTGGTGGACGGGTGGGTGCGCGCGTACCTGGACATGCTCGAGGGCGGACGCTACCGGTTCACCCTGTCGCGCACCGTGCTGCCCATCGCGGTGCCGTATACGCATCCGCCCGAGCTGGCGAACGAACTCGGCGACCGCTTCGGTTTCTATCTGCCATCCAAGTTCCTCGACACCGACATCACGCCGCAGCTCACGCGCGACATGGCGGGCTACGCGTCCTTCTTCTACGACTACGGCGACTGGGACCTCTACGCGTTCGTCTTCACGCAGACCGACAACATCCACCACTTCGCCGGCTTCAGCGACAAGGCCGCCGAGGTCTACGCGATCTGCGACTCGCTCATCGGCGCGATCATGGCGCGCATGCCCGAGGACGGCGTGCTCGTCGTGGCCTCCGACCACGGCTCGAAGGCCTACGACGTCGGCATCGACCTGAACCGCGTGTTCGAGGGGATGGGGCTTTTGGCCTGCCACGAGCCGGGGAGAATCGACTACGCGCACACGCTGGTCTTCCACAACCTCTGGGAGGTCTTCCTCAACCGCAAGACCGTCACGCGCGAGGCGCTAGCGGCGCGCGGCATCGACGTGCCGCCGGGAGTGGATCCCGTCGAGACGCTGACGGACCACGTGCAGCGCGCGCTCGCGGAGCTCCGCGCGCCCGACGGCACGCCTTTTCCCATCGAGACGTCGCGCCCGCCGGTGGACGCGGCGAACCGGGCGCCCGACCTGATCGTGCACGGCGCGGGCGACGGCTACTGCGTGCGCTTCTGGAGTCTGCTCGCGCCCGACCGCGAGCCCTTCGTGCGCCTCGAGGGGCGGCAGCGCTTCTGGCACCAGCGCGACGGCATCCTCGCCCTGTGGGGCGGACCGGTGCGCCGCGGCGTGGACATCGGCGCGCGCGAGATCGCCGACGTGGCCCCCACCATCCTCTACCTCCTCGGCTTGCCCGTCGCCCCCGACATGCACGGCCGCGTGATCGCCGACGCCTTCGAGGCGCGCTTCACGCGCGAGACACCGCTTTGCGTGAACGACGGCTACCTCGACCTGCCGCGCGCGCCGGTGGCGCGCGATCGCGGCGAGCGTGAGTCACTCGAGAAGAAACTGCGCAGCCTCGGCTATATCCGCTGAGAGGGAATCAGTCGATCGGGAGCGGTGGGGCTAGGAGCGATGACTCCAGGACGGCGACGTGCGCGTTGAAGCGCCGCATCACGCGCCGGTAGTCGCGGTCGTCCTGCAACGCCATCATGCGCCGGCGCAGCACGTCCATTTTCGCATCCGCCGCCATGTCGCGCTCGATCATCTTCAAGAACGATTCCAGCTGCACGAACTCCGGATGCGTCTCGCGCAGCGCCTCCGCATCCGCCTCCGTCCACTCGAAGCCAGCCAGCCCGGGGAGGCCCCGGTCCAGGCGCAGGCGTCCCGGGTCGTGCTCGAGCAGGTGGCGGAATTTCAGGTCGCGGATGGCGATGCTGGCAAGTTGCTGATCACGCTGCAGGGAGAGCGTGGTGGGGAGATCCGGCCAGCGGTGGGAGCACAGCTCGAAGAGCTCGTAGTAGAGCCGGTTCTGCGCGATAACGTATTGTCGCCAAACAAATTCCGTCTCCGCGCTGGACGCGAGCGCGCCCGTCGCGGCGGCGGTGAGGGCGACAAAGAGAACGATGCAACGGCGCATGGACCGGTCCTCCTGGCGGGGGATTCCTGCAAGTTCCGGTCCAGCGACGGCGCGCCGCTACTCGCCCGTGTACTCCCCGATCCAGCCCAGCACCGTCTCCCACCAGAGCTGCGCGTTTTGCGGTTTGAGGACCCAGTGGCCCTCGTCGGGGAAGTAGAGGAACTTGGACGGCACGCCCTGGCGCTGCAGCGCGGTGAAGAGTTCCTGCGCCTGCGTGAGCGGCACGCGGTAGTCGAGCGCGCCGTGCACGACGAGCGTGGGCGTCTTGAAGTTCTGCGCGTAGCGGTGCGGCGAGTACTTCTCGTAGTCGCCGGGGCGCTCCCACGGGGTGCCGCCGAACTCCCACTCGGGGAACCACAGCTCCTCGGTCGCACCGTACATGCTCTCGAGGTTGTAGACGCCGTCGTGGTTGACGAGGCACGCGAAGCGGTCGGTGTGTCCGAGGAACCAGGCCATCATGTAGCCGCCGTAGGAAGCTCCGGCCGCGGCGACGCGCGCGGGGTCGACGAAGTCGTAGGTGGCGAGCACATGGTCGAGCCCCATCATGAGGTCCTCGTACACCTTCCCGCCCCAGTCGCGCGAGATCTCGTCGGTGAAGCGCTGGCCGAAGCCGGTGCTTCCGCGCGGATTGACGGCCGCGATCACGTAGCCGGGTGCAGCGAACATCTGGTAGTTCCAGCGCCAGTGGAAGCTGTCGCTCCACGCGCCCTGCGGCCCGCCGTGCACGAGGAAGACGAGCGGGTACTTGCGCGCGGGGTCGAAGCCGGGCGGCTTCAGGAGCCAGCCGTGCACGCGATCGCCGCCGGCGCCGTCGTACCAGAAGGACTCGAGCGGATTCATCTCGACGCGCGTGAGGATCTCCGCGTTGATGCGCGACACCTGCGCGATCTTCCCGCCGCCGGCGTCGCTGGTGAAGACCTCGTAGGGCATGGCGGCGTGCTGGGATAGGAACACGAGGCGCTTGCCGTCGGGCGCGACGCGCACGTTGGCGACGTAGCGCTCCTCGGTGAGGCGGCGCACCTTTCCTCCTTTCACCTCAATTACAAAGAGCGACTGGGTGCCCTGATCGTCGGCGACGAAGAAGAGTCGCCGCGAGTCGGAAGACCACGCCAGCTCGTCGGGCGAGCGGTCCAGCTCGCTCGCCAGCGCGGGCGCCGCCTCGCGGTGGGTGCCGTTCTCGCGGTCGTAGAGTATCACGCGGTAGCGGTCGGCCTCGAAGCCGGCGCGCGACATGGCGCGGTAGGCGATGGTGCGTCCGTCGGGCGAATAGACGGGGTGGTTGTCGTTGGCGGCATTCTCCGTGATGCGCCGCCACTCGCCGCCTTGCGTGGACACGACGAAGAGGTCGTTGTTGGTGCTCCACGCCCGGTCGGGGCCGGCGTGGGCAACCACGCAGATCTCGGCGCCGTCGGGCGACACGGCGACGTCGTGCGCGCTGCCCAACGCGATGGTGGGTACCTCGTGCGGGCCGGGTGTGAGGTCGCGCGCGGTCCCGCCCTCGACGGGCACGATGAAGACGTGGCTGCGGCGGTCGTCGCGGAAGGCATCCCAGTGCACGTAGAAGAGGCCCTCGAAGATGCGCGCCTTGACCGCCGCGCTCGCGTCCTCGGCGACCCGCTTCTTGTTGCAGTCGTCGTCGGCGCAGTCGGGGTAGACGCGCGAGCGAAAGACGAGGTGCTTGCCGTCGCGCGTCCATATGGGATGCGACGCGCCGGTGGAGAGTGTGGTGAGCTGCCGCGCCTCGCCGCCCGCGGTGGGCAGGAGCCAGATCTGCGCGTCGCCGCTGCGCGACGAAGTGAACGCGATCCACTCGCCGTCGGGAGAGAACGCGGGCTGGTCGTCGCGTCCCTGGTGGATGGTGAGACGCCGCTCCGGGCCGCCGGCCAGCGGCGAGAGATAGAGGTCGCTGTCGCCCTTGTTGGTCTCCAGGTCATAGCGCGTCACCACATAGACGACGCTCTTGCCGTCGGGCGAGACGGCCGGGGCGGAGACGCGCCCCATGGCGATGAAGTCGGCGAAGGTGAGCGGCGCGCCGGCCAGGGCGGCGCCGGCCGCGCACAGCGCGAGCGCGGCGGCGAGGGCGACGGCGCCCACGCCTATGCTCCGGCCTCGGGCGTGCGCGCGCCCAGCTCGCGGTCGAGTATGAAGAGCGCGGCGGAGTCCTGCGCCATCTTCACCTGTTCCACGACGTTCAGCGCCTGCGCCTCCTCCTCCACCTGCTCCTCGACGAACCACTGCAGGATGACGCGCGTGGCGTGGTCGTGCTCCTTGATGGCCTGGTCCATGAGCGAGTTGATCTGCTCGGTGTTCTTCACCTCGGCCTTGTACGCGGCCTGGCAGGCGGCGAGCGTCGTCTTCCACATGGCCGTCGGCTTCTGGATCGCGCCCAGCGCCACGTTGCCGTTGCGCTCGAGGAGGTAGTCCACGAGCCGCTCGGCGTGCGTGAGCTCCTCGTGGTACTGGATGCGCATCCAGTGGGCGAAACCGTTCAAGTTGCGTTCGGAGAAGTACGCGGACATGGCCAGGTACATGTGTGCGGAGTAGATCTCCTGATTGATCTGCTGATTGATCGCGGTCTCCATCTTTTTGCTGAGCATGTGGTTCTCCTTCCAAGGGGAGCGATCCGGACGGATCGCAAGACCTCACTATAAGCGCAACGCGCGCGCGCGCGCAAGGGGTGACGTGGCGCGGGCGCTGCCCTCGGCCCTTGACCGCGACGAGCGTGCGGACGCACACTCGGGGCACGCCATGCGGCTCGGCCTCCCCCATACGCTCCCCCTCCTCCTCGCCGCGCTCACCCTGTTCGGGGCCTGCGGCGGCGGCGAACGCGACGCCGCGCCCGCGGGCGAACCGGCGCGCACGGTGCGACACGGGAGCTGGGACGACTTCCTCGCCGCGCGCGCCGGCGCGGGCGCCCGGCGGCAGGTGGTCGTGATCGGCCTCGACGCCGCGCCCTGGTTCTACGTCGACCGCCTCATCGCGGAGGGGCGCATGCCCAACCTCGCGCGCGTCGTGCGCGAGGGGGCGCGCGCGACGCTGCGCTCGGTGGATACCCAGGTCACCCCGCCGGCGTGGACGTCGATTTTCACCGGCTACGCGCCCGAGCGCACGGGCGTCTACACCTTCGGCTACTGGAACGCCGAGACCGAGGCGTTCCGCAGCGCCAACTCGGCGGACGTGGCGGTGCCCTTCGTTTGGGAGGCGGCCTCGCGCGCCGGCCTGGAAGTCGCGGTTGTCAACGTGCCCATGACCTATCCCGTCCGCGCCGTGAACGGGGTCATGGTCTCCGGCATGATGACGCCGGTGGAGATCCTGCCGCCGCTTTCCGCGCGCGCGCTGCGTGTGCCCGCCGCATGGTACCGGGACGCGCCCGGCACGAAGGACTTCGCGCCGCCGGTGCGCGCCGCCGCCGGCGACTCGCTCAACGGCTTCCTCTGGCGCTTCCACGACACCGCCGACGACGGCCGCCGGCGCTACGACACCGTGGCCTTGCGCGTGCTGGCGCACGAGGCTTCCGGCGAGACGCGCGAGCTGGCCTTCTACGTGGGCCGCAACGGAGCGTACACGCCGTGGCTCCCCGTGCGTGCCCGCGTCGACGGACGGACCGTCGACGCGTGGACGCGCGCCTACCTCGAAGCGTCGGACGAGGGCGCGTTCACCTTTCGGCTGTCACGTACCGTGCTGCCCATCGACGTGCCCTTCACGCATCCGCCCGCGCTGGCCCAGGATCTCAATAAGCGCTTCGGCTTCTACCTGCCGTCCAAGCACCTCGACACCGAG
>JAOTVO010000225.1 GCA_029863355.1 Candidatus Krumholzibacteriia bacterium | reverse complement strand
CGGGGCCACGCAGCACGTCGCCCTGCTCGGGGTGGTGCTGTCGCTGGCGCTCCTGCGTTCACGCTCCCGCCTGCTCGATCGGCGCGCGCGTTTCGCGCTGCTCTGGATCGTCGCTCTGCCGCTCGCGTACATCATCCTCGACATACAGGTTCTCTCGCGCTATCTGCTGCTGGTCACGCCGCTCTTGTGCGCGTTGGGTTGGGTGGCGATCGCGCAGCTCGCCGGAGGTGCGCGCGCCCACCGTGCCGTCGCCTTCGGCGCCGCCGTGGCGGTGCTTGCCAACGCCGCGTTTTACGCCAAGGTCGTCGTGCCGCCGTCGCGCGCGTTCACCCACGATCTCACGCACGAGCTGCGCGACCTCGCCCGCTTCATCGACCGGGAGGCGCCCGCCGGCGCGGTGGTGGCCGCCGCCGATATCGGCTATCTCGCCTTCTACTCGAACCGCCGCGTGCTCGACCTCGGGGGGCTGGTGGAGCCGGAGACCGCCAAGCTCCGCGAGCGCGTCGACTACGAGGAGATCGTCGCGCGCGGCCTCTACTTCGACGTCCCGGGCTATCCGCGCGTCGACTACTTCGTCGACCGGGAGCTGGAGGCGGACCGCTTTGAAGGCCGCGTCCTGAGCGGCCATCGCTTCGAGCGCGTGTACGCGACGACGGTACGCAACCTCGGCATTCGCAAGCCCGGACCGTACTACTACACGCTCTACCGCCTGACGAGGGTGGACTGATGTCGCACCCGGTCCTGCCGCAGCTGCGCGTGCCCGACACACTCGGACGCGACGACATGCCCGACCTGCTCCGCCACTGGTACCTCGGTCCGCGGGCGCGGCGGCACATGATGCTGCGCCGGTTTGCCGAAGTGGACGCGGAGCTGCCCGGGGCGGGGGCCGTGCTGGACGTCGGATCCGCCTGGGGGTTCAACGCGATGGCCCTGGGGATGCTCGGCTACGAGGCCACCGGGGTCGACCTGGTCGCGGAGCAGTTTCCCGCGGGCCAGGAGATCGCGCGCGCCAACGGCGTGCGCTTCGCGGCGGCGGGGGCGGACGCGGCGGCCCTGCCGTTCGCCGCCGCGGCATTCGACGCCATCACCATGGTCGAGACGTTCGAGCACATCTACCTGGAGGACCGTCGCGCCGCGCTCGGCGAGTGCCTGCGCGTGCTCCGCCCCGGGGGACGCCTGGTGCTCTCGACACCCAACTTCGGCGGCGCCGTCGAGCGGATCAAGCGCCTGACCGGGGCGCAACCATGGATTCGACGGCGCTTGCCCACCATGTGCTACCCCGACGAAGGGACCGCCCGGGCCGACTACCACCCGTACCGCTACCACCACCCGCTGCCGGACGGCCGCGTGGTCGCTCTCCTGGAAGGGGCGGGCTTTTCGGTGGTGCGGGTGAAGCACTTCCTCTTCGTTCTCAAGAACACGCCGGGCGCCCTCTTCGGGCCGGCGCGCGTGCTCGAGATGGCGGGCGAGCGCATGCCGCTGCTCCGCCGCCTGGCCGCGACGAGCTGCTTCGTAGCCGTCAAGCCCGGCGGGCTCGCACGCTAGCCTATTTGGCTCCAACCAGTTAGCCCAATACCTCGCTCCCTCGGCGCTTTTCCACAAGATTAACGTCCCTCAATCTACCTTTTTTGTTGACGCTGGTCCCTACGGCGACCTAAGATCCCTCCTCAAGTGGTGCAGAGTCCCTTTTTTGGCGTAACTTACATACTTGCAATTAGATAGGCCTTCGGCCATGAAGCACTTCAACGAGAAGCATCTTCACGCCATCGACCCCAAGGGCCGCCTCCAGCTCGGGCGCGACGTTCGGCGCGCCCTGAAGCTCAAGAAGGGGGAAGCCCTCTACCTGCTGCCCGCCGCCGGCGGACAGCCGCACCTCGAGATCCGCACGTCGGCCCAATGGAAAGACTACCAGGAGCGCTTCCTCGGCCAGGCCCCGGGCGGACGCAAACGCGATTTCATGCGATTCGTCGAGCTATCGATGGAGACGGTCACCGCCGACGCCCAGGGTCGCTTCAGCATTCCCAGACGCCTGCGCGAGCTGTGTCAGCTGGACGGGCAGGTGGCTGTGATCAACATGACGTTCTGCGTCGAAGTCTGGAACACGGAATTCGTGGGGGCGAAGTGGAACGAATTCGCCCGGGCCTTCGAGGACTTCAATGACTCGCTCCTGTGATGCCGGTCGCCAACGCCACACGTCCATGCACCATTCCCACCGCGGCGCGGGCTGAGGCAGTGCCGCACGTCCCCGTCATGGTCGGCGAAGTGGTCCACCGCCTGACACGCGAGGGCGCCCGTCTGATCGTCGACGGTACGGTGGGCGCCGGCGGTCACGCGGAGGCGATCCTGGACGCCGCACCGGGCGCGATGCTCCTGGGCATCGACCGCGATCCGGAGGCGCTGGCCCTGGCCGAGAGCAGACTGGCGCGCTTCGGCGACCGCGTCGCACTCGTGCGTGGTTCCTTCGCCGACCTCGGCGCGGCGCTCGGCGGCCGCGGCCGGGCGCACGGCATCCTGATCGACCTGGGCGTATCCAGCCTGCAGATCGACCGCGCGGAGCGCGGATTCAGCTACAAGGCCGACGCCCCGCTGGACATGCGCATGGGCCAGGAAGGAGAGACCGCCGCCTCGCTGCTCTCTCGCACCGACATCGACGGTCTCGCCGGCCTGCTGCGCCGCTACGGCGAGGTGCGTGCGGCGCGGCGCGTGGCCGCCGCCGTGCGCCGCGCGTGCGCAGAGGGGCGCATGGCAACCACCGGTGACCTCCGTCGCGCCGTCGCGTCCGTGTACGGCGCGCGCACCACTCCCGCCGAGCTGAGCCGCGTGTTCCAGGCGGTGCGCATCGCGACCAACGGCGAGCTGGACGCACTCGCCGCCTTTCTCGGCGCGGTCGCGGAGTGGCTCGAGGACGGCGCCCGCCTGGTCGTGATCGCTTACCACTCGCTCGAAGACCGCATGGTCAAGACGTTTCTGCGCGACGCCAGCGCGGCTTGCGTGTGCCCGCCCGAAGCGCCGATATGCGTGTGCGGCGTGCAGCCGTCGTTTCGGCTCCTGGCCCGGCGCGCCGTCAAGGCGTCGCCGGAGGAGATCGCGGCCAACCCGCGCGCGCGCAGCGCGCGCCTGCGTTGCGCCGAGCGGATCCGCGGGGAGGTGGCGCATTGAGCCGTACGCGCAAGGGTGACGCGCTGCGCCACTGGGGCCAGCTCGCGTTCGACGCGCTGGCCGGGCGGCGTGGTCTCGTGGCGATGACGCTGGCGTACGTCACCCTGGCGGCGGCGCTGCTGGCGTACGTCTCCACGCACGTCTACACCAGCTCGCTGATGGAAGATCTCAACCGTCGCCGCGGCGAGGTCCGGGAGCTCGAGGAGCGGGCAGCACAGCTCACCGCGCGGTACGCCGCGCTGAGCTCGCGCTCGCGCATCTCCGCCTACTGCGAGGAGCGCTTGGGCATGGTGGAAGGCGGCGGATCCAACGTGGTGCGGGTGCGCCTGGAAGACGGCGACGCGCCGCCGGCAAGCCGGTGGCGGTTCTCCGGCGCCGACCGCGACGGGTCTTCCGACCTGGGTCCCCAGATCGGCTGGATGACCGAGGTGATGCAGAGATGAAGCTGCGTCGGCGGCGCGCGCGTCTCTACGTCGTCGGAGGCGGGTTCGTCCTGGCCACGGCGCTGCTGTGGGCACGCCTGGTCCAGATCCAGTACGTCCGCCACGATCATTACGCGGCCCTCGGCCACGAGCAGCGCTTCACGGACCGCACCATCCAGCCGCTGCGCGGCGGGATCTTCGACCGCTCGGGACGGCCCCTCGCGCTCAGTGCCCGTCTCTTCTCCGTCTCCGTCTCGCCCGGCGAGGTCGGCGGCCGTCACGCGGCCGCGTCCAGACTCGCCCGCGCGCTCGGCGTGCGCCGCGGGGAGATCCTGGCGAAGCTCGCCGACAAGCGCCCGTTCGTCTGGCTCGCGCGCCAGTGTGCACTGGACGACGACGCACGCGCCGATCTGGAGGCGATGCGCGGCGTCACCGTGCACCGCGAATGGGGCCGCGTGTACCCCTACGACGGCGTGGCGAGCAAGCTGGTCGGCTTCGTGGGGCACGACAATCACGGGGGCGCCGGCGTGGAAGCGATGTTCGACCGGCAACTCAGCGGGGAGGTGGGGGGGGAAAAGGTCCTCCGCAACGGTCAATACGACGCCGAGCGCTTCGTGCGCATCACGACGAAGCGCCCCCGCGACGGCGTGAGTATCTACCTGACCATCGACGCCGTCGTGCAGGAGATCGCCGAGCAGGAGCTGCGGCGGGCGATCCGCGACTACGGTGCGCGCTCCGGCGCCATCATACTCATGGAGGTGGCCACGGGCGAGATCCTGGCGCTGGCCGAGCACCCGAGCGTGACCTCCCGCTCCGCGGGGGCGCTCGCCGACTCGCTGTGGACGATCCGCTCGGTCTCGCACGTGTACGAACCGGGATCCACCTTCAAGGTCGTCACCGCGGCGGCGATGCTGGAGTCGGGTAGCGTAGCACCCGAGGACTCGTTCGACGCAGAAAACGGCCTGGCCCGCTTCGAGTTCGGACCCATACGGGATCCGCACCCGCACGGCGTGCTCTCCTTCGAGCAGGCGTTCGCCCTGTCGAGCAACATCGTGATGGCCAAGGCGTCGCGGCG
>JAOTVO010000224.1 GCA_029863355.1 Candidatus Krumholzibacteriia bacterium | reverse complement strand
GATGAACGCCGAGCTCGCCCACTTGCAGACACCAGACGCCACGCTGCGCTGTCCCACCGGGGCCATCGTGTGGGTGGAGCGGCAACAGTTCGAGGGGACCGCCGCCGCGGGGCTCCGCGAGGGCACCCGCTGGCTGGACGTCGGCTGATGCGATCGACGCCATGAGGCTGCGAGGCAAGAAGAAGCGCGGCACGGCTCCGGAGAGCGCCGCGACGCGCCGCCCGATGGACGGCCGCGCCGCCGTGTGCGCCGTGGAGGCGACGGTCGGCGACGCGCTGGCGCTGGCGCGGGACCTCTTCGGCATCGACGCGCCCAGAGAGGCTTCCGCCGCCGCGCTCGTGCGCGTGGGCGACGCGCGCGACGTTCTGCACTGGGCCAGCGGATGGTCGGCGTCGGGGCTGCGCGCCGCGGCCTTCGTCGGCGCGGCGGAAGGTGCGCTCGCGCACTTGCGCGCCGCGGCCGGCGCCCACCTCCCCCTAGTCGTGCACCTCGCCTGCCGGGGCGCGCGGGGACACGCCGTCGCGCTGGCCGGCGGACACGACGATTACCACGCGGCCGCCGCCAGCGGCGCCATCCTCCTCTTTGCCCGGAACGCCCAGGAGACGGCCGATCTCGCCCTCGTCGCCAGGCGGGTGGCCGAGCACGCGCTCTTGCCCGTGGTCGTCGCCCAGGACTTTCCGCGCACGACACACGGTGCGTATCCGCTGGTGGTGCCCGATCCCGAGTTCGCGCGCGCGTACGTCGGCGCGGCGGGAGACGAGATCGAGGCGCCCACGCCGGCGCAGGCGGTCCTCCTCGGCGCGACGCGGCGCCGCGTCCCGCGCTGGGTGGACCCCGATCGGCCGGCCGGGTGGGGCGCCCACCAGGACCGCGAGGCCTTCGCCGCCGCTGCCGCCGCGCAGCGCACCTTCTTCGCCGACCACGCAGCGTCCATCCTCGACGAAGCGATGCGCGCGTTCAGCGAGCAGAGTGAGCGCCCGTACGGGCGGCTGTGCGCGTATTGCATGGAGGGCGCGGAAGTCGTCGTCGTGTCCCAGGGTGCGCTGAGCGAGGCCGTGGAGGATGTCGTCGACCGCCTGCGCGCGCAGCGCGTCAAGGCCGGCGCCCTGGGCGTCACCGCGCTGCGGCCCTTCCCCGGCGCCGAGCTGGCCCGCGCGCTCGCGGCGTGCCGCGCGCTGACGGTGCTCGAGCGCGTGGACGAGCCGCTCGGCGAGGATCCCCCGCTCGCGCGCGAGGTGCGCGCCGCCTTCGCAGACGCGGCGGGGCGCGACCCCGAGCGCCCGAGCATCAACGTGGGTGTGTGCCCGCCGGGAGGCGCCATCCCTTCGAGCGCCCATGTCGAGGCCGCTTTCCGCAATATGCTCGCCGGCAAGGACGCGCGCGCGCGCTTCTACGTCGGCCTGGCCTCGGCCAGGGACACGCGCCGCTTCCCGCACCTCGAGTCGCTGCGTCACCGGCTGCGCCGCGACTATCCTTCGCTCGACGCGCTCGCGCTGGCCCCGTCCCCACCGGCTGCGGATGGGCCCGCCACCCCGTCGGTCGAGATCCACGGCGTGGCGTCGCACGGCGTGACGGTCGCGGCCGGCCTCTTCGCGCGGGCGCTGGCGCGCGCGGGGTCCGTGCAGGCCCGCACCTTCCCGCGGGATGCGGTCGTGCCGCTGGTAAAGACGGCGCGCGTCGTTTTGTGGCACGGCGACGGCGCGCCACCCAAGGCGCCCCCCGAGCCTCCCGCGGCGCTGCTCGCCACCGGCGAAGCGCTCTTCGAGACGCTCCCCGACGCGGAGATCGCGCGCGCCGGCACGGTCATCGTCGCGACGCGCCACGAGCCCGCTTCCTTCGCGCGCGCGGCCTCCCGGCGTGCCGCCGCGTGGGTGCGCGCGCGCGCGCTGCAGGTGCGCGTGCTCGACGCCGGCGTGGTCGCCGCCGGGACCGCGTCGAACCCGTCGCACGCCGACCAGCTCACCCTGTGGGCGCTCCTCGGCGCGTACGCGTCGAACCTCCGGCTCGACCGCGATGCGCTCGTCGCAGCGATCCGAGCGGTGGTCGCCGAGGAACTGGGCGGCGCGCACTATCTCGTCGACGACGTCGCGCGCGCCTTCGCCGGCGGAGCCGAGGCGGCGCGCGAGGTGGAATGGCCGGGCGACGAGGCGCACGTGCCCGAGTCCGAACCGGACGCGCCTTGGACGCTGGCCGGGGCGCGCGACGACGAGGGCGACGCGTTCGACGCGGCGCGTTTCTGGCGCTCCGTGGGATTCCTCTACGAGAAGGGGCGCCCGGAAGAGGCCCTCATCGACCCCTACCTCGCCTCGGGGATCATCCCGGCGGCAAGCGGCGCCGCACGCGACCTCTCGTCGTTGCGGCACGTGCTGCCACGATGGCTGCCCGAGAACTGCACGGGATGCGGCGCGTGCTGGGCGCATTGTCCCGACGCGGCGCTTCCGCCGTCGATCCAGCGCGTGGAGGCGCTGCTCGAAGCGGCGATGGCGCGCTGCGAGGCCGACGGCCCGCTCGTTCAGATGCGCCGCGCGGCCAAGCACCTGGCCAAGCAGGCGCAGCGCATCGCCGCCGCCGGCACGCCGCAGCCGCTCACCCGCCTGGACGGTCTCCTCGACGACGCATTCGCGCAGCTTCGGTCGAAGCTCACCCTCGAGGAGAGCGCGGGCGCCGCTTTGGAGGCCGAGTTCGCGCGCGTGCGCGACGTCGTGGCCGAATTCCCCGTCGCGCGCACGGAGACGTTCTTCCACGCGGTCGAGGCCGGAGCCAAAGGCACGGGCGAGTTGTTGTCGATCACGATCAACCCCCTGGCGTGCAAGGCGTGTGGCCTGTGCGTGGCCGTGTGTCCGGACGCCGCCATGGAGCTGGCCCCGCAGACCGAGGAGCGGCTCGCCGAGGCACGCCGCACCTGGCGCTTCCAGGTCTCACTGCCCCGCGTCGCCGCGGGTAGCGTGGCCCGGCACCTGCGCGACGATGACCCCGCGGGCCACGTGCATCGTCTCCTGGACAAGAACGCCTACCACACGATCGTGGGAGGCGATGCGGCCGTGCCGGCCAGTGCCGTCAAGACCGCGCTGCACCTGGTCACCGCGGCCGTCGAGTCGGCGGCGCGCCCGGACTTCGACGCGCACGAGCGGAAGCTGGGCGCGCTCGTGGAAGGGCTGGAGGCGGCGATCCAGTCCGAGCTCGCCGGCGCGCTCACCGTCAACGACTTCGAGGACTTCGCGAGCAGGCTCGGCCGCATGGATCGCGACGGGTTCACCGTGGCGTCGCTCCTCGGCGAAGCCGGCGCCGAGCAGCGTGTCGACGCCGAGAAGATCCAGAGGTGCGCGCGCCTGGCCGAGCGCCTGCGCGCCCTCCGGCGCCGCTACGCCGACGGTGCGGAGGCGCGCGCGCGGATGGTCCTCGTGATCGAGAACGGAGAGACGACCTGGGCGGGCGTGTATCCCTACAACCCGCTGGTTGCACCGTGGCTGGCCCGGCCGGCCGGCGCCGGCGCGGCCACCGCGGAAGCGATCTTCGACGGGCTCGCGCGCCGCGCGGCGGAGGAAGCCGCGGACGCGCGACGCGCGCGCCTCGAGATCGACGGCGCCTACGACGCGCGCGCGCAGGAGGCCGAGCTGCGCGCGCTGGAAGCGGCCGACCTAACCGACGAAGAGCGCGCCGCGCTGCCCACGGTGGTGCTGTTTCTCCGAGACGCGGCGGGCGCGCGCGAGGCCGCCGCGCGCTGGGGCGCGGCGGGCAAGCCCATCGTCGCCGCCGTGATCGACACCGAGGGCCCCGTGGGCGACGCGCGCGACCGGGCGCTGGCCGAGTTCGCGGCGGCAGGGCCGCCGCTCACCGTCCTGCAGTCCGGGGTTGGCCACCCCGGGCATCTGCTGCGCGGCGTGGCGCAGGCGGTATCGCGCCGGCGCGGCGCGCTCGTGCGCGTGTACGCACCGGACCCCGTCGCGCACGGGATCGCACCGGAGCGCGTGGCCGAGCAGGCGAGACTGGCCGGCGAGAGCCGGGCCGTGCCGCTCTTCGCCTACGACCCGCGCTCGCGCACCGTCGATATCGTAGGCAACCCCGCGCTCGACGCCGACTGGGCCGACCGCGTGCTCACCTTCGACGATCCTTCCGGGCAGCGCCGAGAGGTGCGCGCCCCGCTGACCCCCGCCGACTGGGCCGTGCGCGAAGGTCGCTTCGAGGGCGAATTCGAGGTGCGCGCGATGGGCGATTCCGGAGGGGACCTCTCGCCGCTGTCCGCGTTCTTGGATCTCGGTCCCGCAGGGCGGGCCGCGGCGTCTCCCTTCGTGCACCTGCGCGACGTGCGCGGGCGCCTCTTCCTCGCCGTGGCATCCCCGCGCCTGGTGCGTATGGCGGAGTCGGCGCGCGACGGCTGGCGCCGGTTGCGCGCGCTGGCCGCGCCGGCGAGCGCCGGGGAGGCTGCAGCGATAGCACCGGCGACGGCCCCGCCGCAGCCCGCTCCGGAGGTCGCCGAAGCGGCCGGCGCGCACGCCCAGATGGTCGAGCGCTTGACCCTGCTCTCCGGCCTGGGCAACGACCCCGAGTACTTCAAGCGCTCCCTGCGCGAGTTCCTCATCGAGCGGCGGCGCGCGCAGGCGGCCGAGGAGCCGGCGCCGGGTCCGGACGGCGCATGAGGTCGGCCCTGGCATGAGCGTGC
>JAOTVO010000223.1 GCA_029863355.1 Candidatus Krumholzibacteriia bacterium | reverse complement strand
CTTGAACCACAGGTCCACCAGGTATTTCTCGGCCCGCCCCCCGGTGCGGCGCACCTTCTCCGCGTAGCGCTTGAGCTCGAGGAAGGTCATGTTCTCCACCTCGACCTCCTCCGCCTCGAAGTCCTCCGGCGTCTCGCGGATCTCGGGCATGTGCATCTCGGTGAAAGCCTCCACGCGCTCGCCCCCCGCGTCGAAGGTGCGCACGTACCCGTCGCTGAACACCCACTCGCCGTGCCGCCAAGTTGCCCTGTTCGCGTCGATGCGGCGCAGCAGTGTGTGCTCGGCGAACTGCTGCACGACCACCCCGTGGAGCATGCCGTCGACGTGGTTGAAGCTGCGGGCCAAATAGAGAAAGCCGGCCTCGCCGAGATAGTGGAAGTTCTCGCTCACCTCGGGGTCTCCCCTCGGCTGCTTCTCGATCTCGTGGCGCATGACGTCGTCCTTGTGGCGGTTGGCCTTGGCCACGATGACGTCGTTGAAGTAGGCGGAGAAGCAGCTTATCAGGATGGAGGTCAGAATCACGGGTGCGGCAATGCGCGCGAGGCTCACCCCCGACGATATCAGCGCCGTCAGCTCGTTTCGTCTCGCCATGATGCCCATGGCGAACACGGTGCCCAACATGAGCGACACGGGGATGATGTAAGTGAGAATGAAGGGGATCGAATACAGGTAGTAGAGGGCGATGTGGTGGAGCTTCGCCTCGTGGTCGATGAAGTTGTCGATCTCCTCGAACACGTCTACCGTCACGTAGATGACGGTGAAGGCGAGTACGCTGTAGAGGAGTATTCGGGAGAACTGCCGGAGCAGATATATGTCATGGATGCGTAGTCGCATGGCGGCGCAGCAGGCTCCTGACCCAACTGAGAAACGTCCACTCCTTCACGCTCTGTTCGTGCGCTGCCTTGCGCAAGAGCACCACGGCCAGCGCGCCGAATACCACGTTGGGCGTCCACATGGCCACGATGGGGCTCACGAGGCCGCGATCCGCTACCTTCTCCCCGCCGATCAGGCAGATGTAGTAGACGAGAAAGAACAGAATGCTGAGCCCGATGGCCATGTTCATGCCCGTGCGCCCCATGCGAATGGCCAGCGGCGAACCCACCAGCACGAAGATGAGACAGGCGAACGGGATCGAGTACTTTTTGTGAATCTCGACCCGGTAGCGGTCGATCTGTCGCTCGTACGAGGCGATCTTGTTGATTTGCGTCTCGACCTCCTGGCGCGTTGCGAACTCGCCCCGCGTCTCGACGGGGCGGCGCTCGACGAGCCCGGACCCGCGCGCGGCGCGCAGTGCGCTCGGTCGCGCCGGAGCGACACCGGCGGCGGAGTCGCCGGGAGCGCCGAAACGCCTGTGGCGGTAATCGCGGTCGAGCAACCGGAAGGTGTCGCGCATCCTGCGCGCGCCCACGTCGCCCATCCGAATGTGGGAGAGCACCAGGTCGGCGCGGATCTCGGCTATCTTCCCTTGCATCATGGACACGCTCATCTCGCGATCGCCGCGGTAGGTGCGGTCCGTGCGTTGCAGGGAGCGATCGACGTCGCCGATGTGGAGCGTGTAGGAACCGAATCGGGTGCGGCGGTACTTGCCCGCGTCGCGCGCCACGGGCAGCTCGTGTATCTCGCCGTCGCGCAGCTCGACGCGCAAGGTGTTCTGCTCCTCGAGAAACTTGAGGCGCCCCGAGTCCGCGACGATGGTGGTCGGCAGCATGCCCTTCTGACCGTGCTTGAAGATCTGCACGTCGGAGATCTCGCCGGTGCGGTCGTCCTTGCCCCGGAAGTGGATGGTGTAGCCCTTGAGGTCGTCGATGAAGCGGTTCTCGCGCAGCTCGACGGTGGGCTGCTTGCGATTGATGTCGATGAGCAGGTTCAGGAGCCGGTGGTTGCTCTCGGGGAGGACCCGGTTGTTGTACCACACCAGGACCACGCTCAGGACGACCGCCGCGATCGCGCCGGGGCGGATCATGCGGTACATGCTCACCCCGCTGGCCTTCATGGCCGTGATCTCGTTCTCGCTGGCCAGGGTGCCGAAGGTCATGAGGGTGGCGGGCAGGACGGCCATTGGAATGATTAATGCAAACATGTGACCCAAACTGAGGATAAATGTTTGCAGGACAACGTGAAACGCCACTCCCTTGCTGAGAAACATGTCGATGTAGCGCAGGATGAAATCCATTATGAAGACGAAGGTTATGACCGACATCGAGAAAACGAAGGGCCCGAGGTAGTTGCGGAGGATATAGCGCTCGAGAATCATCGGCAGTCCCAACGCGGAGGGTGAGAGAACGGACCGCTGGTAATAATCGACAATAAGAGTAGTAACGACAAGTAGTTTCTTCAGTCTGACCCCCTGACCGCTGCATCCGCCCGACGCGCGCGGGAGCCCGCAAGAGAGGGAGCGGGTGGGGGTGTCCGCGTTCGTCGGGGGTGTATCCGGGCGAGGACAATCGCGGTCGGATCTGTCCTCCATCTACTACAGGTGTGTGCGCGTGGGGCGCGCCCGCGGCGCCCGCGAGCACGAGCAAGCGCGGCTCCTCGGCCCCGCTCCCGAGAAGGTGATCGGTCGACCCCGAGCAAATGAGTCGGTACAGCAGTGTTGGTTTCCATCGTCCCGTCGTCCAGGAGATCCCCCGTTCGCGCCACCCTCTGGATGGCGATTACGATGGCCGCTTGCGCGTGTGCCCTCGGGTTGGACACCGCGCGCGCGCAGACGTTCCACATCGACCTCGATGAGCTGACCCGCATCTACGACGAGCTCGATCCGCGGCGGACCGCAACCGCGGTGTTCGACACTACGCGCGCCTTCGACTGGGACCACGTCGCGCTGGGCCCGTTCCGCCACAGGATTCCGAACTTCCTGAAGACCGAGTACCAGCGCACGCAGGACATCGTCGACTATCGCTCTTTCACGACCCACCGGGTGGTCTTCACCCTCCCGCGCACCTACTCGTTGCGCCATCCGCAGCGCGAAGAAGGCGACTTCCTGGTACTCGAGCCGCGCGACCTCGACGTGCCCGGTCTGCGGATAACGTTCACCTCGATCGACAGCCTCGCCGCCGAGATCCGGCGGACGCATGGGTGGAGGTGGTCACCGCGGCCATCGCCGGACAGCAGCTCGTCTTGGGTGAGCGTCGCGGCGGGATCACCATTCAGATTCCCGTGCCCATGCCGCGGCAGCTGGAGTCGATCTTCGGACCCAGCGACAAGACGCACATCAACATCACCGGCCGCGAGTCGATCACCATCTCCGGTAAGTCGACCAAGGTGGACCCCTTCATCGGCGTCGAGGGGCGTCAGAGCCAGTCGCTCTTCCCCTCGCTGGACATGAAGCAGGAGCTGGACGTCAGCCTCTCGGGAACCGTCGGCGACAAGGTCATCGTCCAGATCGACCACTCCAGCCAGGCCGTCGGCGACGACGCCAACAAGATCCGCGTCAACTACCAGGGCTACGACGACGACGTGATTCAGCTCGTGGAGCTCGGCAACACCAGTCTCTCGCTCCCCGGCTCGGGGCTGGTGAGCGTGTCGGCCGCGGCCAAGGGGCTTTTCGGCATCAAGGTGCTCGCGAAACTCGGCTCCACCGACGTCACCTTCATCGCCAGCAAGCAGGAAGGGGAGACCTCGACGGCGAGCTTCACGCCGGCGGGCGGTGCCATCGGGCAGACCGAGCAGCGCATCATCCGGGATGTCGACTACGTGAAAGGCAAGTACTTCTACTTCGATCACCCGCTGGTGTTCGTGGGACCCGACGAGGGAAAGGCGATCAGGGTCTATCTGACGGTCACCCCGCGCGATCTCCAGATCAACCCGGCGCAGGAGCGCTTCGCGGGGCGTGCATTCGTGGAACGCACCGGTTTCGGTCTCGAAATCGACAACGCCATGGCGGCCATCGCGGCCAACATCGCTGCCGACTCGGTGGTGCAGGTACCGCCGCCCAGCATCCAGAACGACTTCCGCCTGCTCACCGTCGGCATCGACTATAGCTACGTGACGGACATCGATGGGCAGTTCGTCGGCATCGAGCTGACGCAAACGCTCATCGACGTCGACAAGACGCTCGCCGTCCTCTACACGAACGACTTCGGGTCGCGTGTCGGCGGCACCTACCGCGACTACGGCATCACGCCGGGGTTTTTGCAGAGCGACACCCTGGCGCTCGAGATCCTGCGGCCGCGCAATCCGGTTCCCGACGACGAGTTCGGCTTCACGTGGGGCTACATGATGCGCCACATATACAACCTCGGCCTCTCCAACATCGACCCGGGCACGTTCGTGCTCGAGATCGAGGACCTCCTGAACCCGCGCCTCGACCACACGACCCCCGAGGGAAAGGACGACGACCCCTACATCCGCATATTCGGACTCGACCAGTACGATCGCTCCGGCAACCCCGTCCCCGACGGACGCGTCGACCTCACAGCCGGCATCGTGGACCTCACCAACGGGCTCTTGGCGTTTCCGGCCGGTATCGTCGGCATGCCCGACCTGGTCACCGCGATCGGGCAGATCGCGGCCATCGGCGACGGCGTGCCGGAGACGGGGTTCGCGCCCGACCGGGATCTCGTGGTGGCGTGGACGGAGCCCGACTCGTTCGTCTTCTATGACGCGCCTTACGCGGAGCAGTGGGACAGGGCCCGCCGTATCTACACCGAGAAGCTCAACCTGAACCAGGAGCTGGAGGTGAACCACTACCGCAT
>JAOTVO010000222.1 GCA_029863355.1 Candidatus Krumholzibacteriia bacterium | reverse complement strand
GCCCGGGCGAATGAGCTGCTGGGTCACGCCTACCTCGTCGCCGGCACCGTCGTGCGGGGGCAGGGGCGCGGGCGCGACCTGGGCTTTCCCACGGCCAACCTGGCCCCCCCCGGTCCGGCCAAGCTGTGGCCGCCCCAGGGCGTCTACGCGGTGACGGTGGGGTGGGGGGGGCGCCGTTTCGACGGGATGATGAACGTGGGACGGGCGCCGACGATCAAGGGGGGCGAGCCGGGGATAGAGGTGCACCTCTTCGACTTCGACCACACGCTCTACGGCGAGCGCCTGTCGGTCTATTGCCAAGTGTACCTGCGCGAGGAGCGGGCGTTTCCCGGGCTGGACGCGCTGATCGACCAGCTCTCCGCCGACCGGGAGGCGGCGCGGGAGGCGCTGGCAGCGTCGCGCGCCGAGGGCTCGTGAGCCCCCCCCCGGAGCCGGCCATCTCTTTGCGAGATATTTGCTTTACAGCCCCAGTCGCCTGTGCTAGCTTACCGGGCAATCGGGCGGCTCGGTGCCTCCATCGCCGGGCTGCCGCCATCGTGTCGCGAGCCGCGCCCCGGGGCGCATGGGAGGTGATCAGACGATGGCGTTCACAGTGGATCAGAAGAAGACCATTATCGACAAATACCGGCTCCACGACAAGGACTCGGGTTCCGCAGAAGTCCAGATTGCTCTCCTCACCGAGCGGATCCGCATGCTGACGGACCACTTCCAGGTCCACAAGAAGGACCACGCCTCGCGTAGAGGTCTGCTCAAGCTGGTGGGCCGCAGGAGAAAGCTCCTCGACTACCTGAAGAACAACAAGCTGGAAAGCTACCGCGAGCTGATCAAGGAGCTCAACCTGCGCAAGTAGCGCGCGCTCCGCACGTTGGTGCGGAGTCATGCAACCGCGCGCGGTCTCGCCCCGCCACGCGCTAACTCGTAATTTTTTGGAAGGAAGCAAGCGTTGGATACTGTATCCCTTACTTTGAATGGCCGTACGCTGAGCCTGGAGACGGGCCGCATGGCCAAGCAGGCGGACGCGTCGGTCGTCGTTCGCATGGGCGACACCATGGTCCTGGTGACCGTGGTGGCCGCGCAACAAGAGAGCGACCGCGATTTTTTCCCGCTTTTCGTGGAGTACCGCGAGAAGTTCTACGCCTCCGGGAGGATTCCCGGCGGTTTCTTCAAGCGCGAGGGGCGCCCGGGTGACCGCGAGACGCTCAGCGCGCGCCTGATCGATCGGCCTCTGCGCCCCCTCTTCGTAAAGGGCTTCCAATGCGAGACGCAGGTCGTCGCGCAACCGGTGAGCTATGACGGGGAGAATGCGCCGGACGTGCTCGGCATCGTGGGCGCTTCCGCCGCGCTGGGAATGTCGGACATCCCGTTCACCGAAGTGGTCTCCGGGGTGCGCGTGGGGCGGGTCGAGGGCGCCTTCGTCCCCAACCCGACCGTCGAGCAACTGGGGCAGAGCGACCTGGACGTGGTCGTGGCCGGGACCGACGACGCTGTGATGATGGTGGAAGGCGGCGGGCGCGAGGTGAGCGAGCAGGACATGCTCGCCGCCGTCAAGTTCGGCCACGGAGTGATCCGCGACCTCAATCGCCTGCAGCGTGAGCTGGTGTCGAAGGTCGGGGCGAAGCCCAAGCGCGCCGTTCCCGAGCCGGCGAAACAGGAAGAGATCGACGAGACGGTCGCGGACGCCTACACGAAACGCGTCCGCGAGGCGCTGTCCATCGCCAAGAAGCGCGAGCGGCAGGATGCGCTCGCGGCCATCGTGACCGAGGCCCAGCAGGCGCTGGCGGAACGCTTCCCCGAGCGGGAGAAGTACATCGCCGGCGTGTTGGGGGACATCGAGAAACGCGAGATGCGCGCGATGGTCCTCGAGCAGGGCCGCCGCGTGGACGGGCGCGGGCACACGGACATCCGCCAGGTGACCTGCGAGACGGGCGTGCTGCCGCGGGCGCACGGCTCGGCGCTCTTCACCCGCGGCGAGACGCAGGCGCTCGTCTCCATCACGCTCGGCACCACCGACGACGAGCAGATGATGGACACGATCGAGGGCGAGAGCTGGAAGCGCTACATGCTCCACTATAACTTCCCCAACTTCAGCGTGGGCGAGGTGGGCCCGTTCCGGGGACCGGGCCGGCGCGAGATCGGCCACGGCATCCTCGCGGAGCGCGCCATCCGTCCCATGATCCCGGAGAAGGAGCAGTTTCCCTACACGATCCGCATCGTCTGCGAGATCCTGGAGTCGAACGGTTCCAGCTCGATGGCCTCCGTGTGTGGCGGGAGCCTCGCGCTCATGGACGCCGGCGTGCCGGTGCCCAAGCCCGTAGCGGGGATCGCCATGGGGCTGGTGGTCGAGGGCGACGGCGTGGCCATCCTCTCCGACATCCTCGGCGCCGAGGACCACCTGGGCGACATGGACTTCAAGGTGACGGGAACGGCGGACGGCATCACGGCGTTCCAGCTGGACACCAAGATCGCCGGCATCTCGGACGACATCATGACGCGCGCGCTGGAGCAGGCCCGCCAGGGCCGGATGCACATCCTGGAGATCATGAACCAGGCCATCGACAGCGCGCGGGCCGATATCTCGCCCTACGCTCCGAAGATCACCACCATCATGATCCCCGTCGACAAGATCCGCGAGGTCATCGGCCCGGGCGGCAAGGTGGTCAGGGGGATCCAGGATGAGTCCGGCGCCACCATCGAGATCCAGGACGACGGCACCATAAACGTGATCGCGGTGAACGCCGAGTCGGCGCAGATCGCGATCGAGCGCATCAAGCAGATCACGGCCGAGCCCGAGGTCGGCGCGATCTACGAGGGCGCGGTTCGCAGCATCACGACTTTCGGAGCGTTCGTGCAGATCCTGCCGGGACGCGACGGTCTGCTGCACATCTCGGAGATCGCGCACAATCGCATCGACAGAGTCGAGGACGTGCTCAAGGTAGGCGAAGTAGTCAAGGTGAAGGTCCTCGAGGTCAACGGTGACGGCAAGGTGCGCCTCTCACGGCGCGCGCTGCTCGACCCGCCACCCAGGCGGGAGGGCGAAGAGGACCGCGGCGAGCACCGCGACCGCGACAGAGACCGCGGCGAGCGCGGTGAGCACCGCGGGGGCCGCGGGGGCCGCGGGGGCCGCGGTGGCGGCGGCGGCGGCGGCGGACGCGGGGGCGGACGCGAGGGCGGACGCGAGGGCGGACGCGAGGGCGGACGCGAGGGCGGACGCGAGGGCGGACGCGAGGGCGGACGCGGGGGCGGACGCGGGGGCGGACGCGAGGGCGGACGCGAGGGCGGACGCGAGGGCGGACGCGAAGCCGGCGGGCGCGATCAGGAGAAAGACCGCGAGCGCGCGCAACGCGAGTACTAGAAGCACCGGCGCATCGATTCGGCCGGGTCCCGCCCGGAGCGGGATCCGGCTCTTTTGTTTCCTGCCGCTTCCATGGCCACAGCCACCAAGATCATCCTGCCCGACGGGCTCACCGTCATGCACGAGCGCAACCGCCTCTCGCGCGCGTTTTGCGTCGGGGTGTGGACGCGCACCGGTGCGCGCGACGAGCGCGCCGGCGAGGAGGGCCTGTGCCATTTCCTCGAGCACATGCTCTTCAAGGGGACGACGCGGCGCTCCGCGCAGCAGATCTCCCAGGAGATCGAGCGCGTGGGAGGAGCGCTGGACGCGTTCACGACCAAAGAGACGATGTGCGTCTACGCGCAGGTCCTCGAGGAACGCCGCCAGGGCGCGCTCGACCTGATCTCCGACATGCTGCGGCACTCCACCTTCGTGGACGACGCCGTCGCTCTGGAGCGCGAGGTGGTGCTGGAAGAGATCGGCGACGTCGAGGACGCGCCCGACGATCTCATCCACGAGCTCTTCGCCGACGCGTTGTTTCCCGGCCACCCCATGGGCAAGCCCATTCTGGGCACGCGGCGGTCCGTCTCCTCCTTCACGCGCACCGACGTCGAGCGCTTCGGGCGGCGCATGCTGCGCGCATCCAACGTGGTGGTGGCGGTGTTCGGCAACGCGCCCGAAGACGAGATCCTGAGCTGGTGCGAGGGGCAGCTCGACTTCCCCGGCGGACCGGCGCCGCGCCGCAATGGACGCCCCGCCCGCGTCGTGCCACGCCGCCGGAGCCGGCGCCGGCCGCTCAAGCAGCAGCACCTGTGCGTCGGAACGCGGACCTTCTCGTTCCACGACGAGCGCCGGTTCGCCCTGATGGTGCTCACCACTCTGGTGGGGGGCGGGATGAGCTCACGCCTCTTCCAGCGCATCCGCGAGGAGCTCGGTCTGACCTACAGCATCTTCACCTACGCCGACCACTCGCGCGACACCGGCCTCATGGCCACGTACATGGCCGTGCGCCCGGCGAACGCGGCGCGCGTGATCCGGGAGGTGCTGGGGGAGTTTGCCCGCATCCGTGAGGGAGATATCGACGCGCGCGAGCTGAAGGACACCAAGACCCAGCTGCAAGGACGCATACTGCTGGGGCTGGAGACCTCGGTGGCGCGCATGATGCGGCTGGCCCGCAACGAGCTGAGCTACGGCCGCCAGATGAGCGAGCGCGAGCTCGTCGCCCGCATCGAGGGCGTGACGCGCAAGGACGTCATGGAGGTGGCCGACGAGTTTCTCGATCCCCGGCGGCAGACCATCGTGAGCATCGGCCCCACCGCGGCGGGATTGCGCGCCAGACTCCGGTAGATCACGCGAACCGGAAGCCCGACTTGCGGAC
>JAOTVO010000221.1 GCA_029863355.1 Candidatus Krumholzibacteriia bacterium | reverse complement strand
CGCAGAAGAGCAGAAACAGGAATCCCGCCACCGGCAACAGCACCCGCAGGGGTGCGAAGTACATCCCCGTGCGCACGATGAGTTGGGTGAAGCGGATGGTGTCGCGCACGGGCTTGATCTTGGACTTGCCGATGCGGCCGGCGTAGTCGATGGGCACGAAGCGCACGTCGTAGCGGTTGCGGAGCATGGCCAGGGTGACGGTGGTGGTAAAACTGAAGGTGTCGGGCAGGATGTTCAGAAACCGCTCCACCGACGCGCGGCGGAACACGCGCAGGCCGCTGTTCATGTCGGGGATCTCCTCGCCGGCCAGCCACGACATGTACGCCTTGAGAAAGACCTTCGGGATCTTGCGAATGAACGAGTAGGTGACGTTCTCCCCGGTGCGCGCGCCCACCACCATGTCCGCGTCGCGCGCCTCGCGCACGAGGTCGGGCACGCGCCCGACGGGATAGGTGCCGTCGGCGTCGATGATGACGACGAGCTCGCCGGACGCGCGGCGGATCCCGGTCTTGAGCGCCGCCCCGTAACCCTGGTTCTTCCGGTGCGCGACCACGCGCAGGTCGGCGTGGCCGGCGGCGCTTTCCCGCAGGACCTCCGCGGTGCGATCCCGGGAGCCGTCGTCCACCACGATGATCTCGTGGGGGCCGGCGCCCTCGAGGGCTTGCTCGAGGGTGTCGAGGGTGTGCGCGATGGCAGACTCCTCGTTGTAGCAGGGCACGACCACGCTGAAATCGGGATGCGTCATGGAAGACTTCCTGGAAATGCGCGCCGGCGCGCGCTAACCGGTGGTGAGCACGTCGACGATCGCGTGCGGCAGTCCCCCACTCTCCTCCGCCACGGTGCGATGCGCCTCGCGGATGCGCTGGGAGAGCTCGGCGCGGCGTGCGTGTACCGCTTGCAGCTTGGGCGCGAAGTCGGCCTCGTCGAGATCCTTGAAAGACGCATAGAGCTCGGTCGCGCCGAACTCGTCGAGGACCTCGGTATACTTGTGATGCCCCCAGCCGTAGGTGATGGGTGGCACACCCGTCGCCAGCGCCGAGATCATGGAGTGGAAGCGGCTGGCCACGAGCAAGTGCAGGTGGCCAATGATCGCTCGCAGCTCCGCCGCGCCGAGGTCGGCGTCCACGTAGAAGAGGTCCACCTCGGGCGAGAGGCGGTCGATGATGGCGCGGCAGATGCTCCGATCGTTGTTGTGGATCTTGGAGACGTCCTCCCGGTAGCTGTGCGGGATGAGCACGGGCAGGTGGCCCTGCTCGAACACGGTGCGCACGACTCCGGCCATGAAGCCGATGTAGTCCTTCCCCACCTTGGCCGCCTTGGTATACACGATCGAGTTGGGTGCCACACCGACGCACGCGCGATCCGTCGCCCGCATCTTCTCGCGCAGCCGACCCACCACGTCGTGGCGGTCGGCGACCTCGTCGAAGCTCGGCGTGCGCATGTTGAAGGAGAGATCGGGCCGGTACGCGCACGCCTCGATCCCCAGCCCGCGCGCCCATGACTCGCTCTGCCGGCCGCGGCCGTGCACCGCCACCGCACGCCGCAGCGTCCACCGCGCCAAGGCTCGATTGAGACCGTTGCGCAGGGGGCCGATGGTCTGCGAGAGAAAGACGCTCGGCCGGCGCAGCCAGTAGCCGGGTAGCGCGGCCAGGAGATTCCACGGCACTTTGTAGAGCATGGAGTCGGCGAAGGTCGTCCCCCCGATCATGAGCACGACGTCGCATCCGCGAAGCGCCGCGATGGCCCGCTTCCACTTCCCCGGCACGGCAAACGGCAGTATCGCGCTCACGACCATCATACCCAGCAGCACGACGATGTCCTTCGGATGCCCGGGGTGCACGGTGACGTTGCCCAGCTCGGCGGCGATGCGCGCGTCGCGCTTGGGGTAATAGCTGAACACGTGGAAGTGCGCGTCGACGCCGGCGGCGGCGAAGCCGTCGCGCAGACCCAGGAACATACTCGCGGAGCCCTTGTTGCCGGAAAGGGGAACCGCGAAAGTGGCCATATCGAGGCGGGCTGCCAGGGTTGCCTCCGTGCGCGAGGGATGGAAGGTGAGCTTCTAAGCTGCTTTCGTTATTGTACTTGACGGCTCACCCGCGTGTCAAGGGTGCTCCCCCGCGGCGCCGGGCGCCTCCCGCCCCCGCGCGCGCAGCAGAAACCCCAGCGCGATCGCGCCGATCGGTATCTGGAGTCCGGTGTGGATGATGCGCATGAGGACGGCCACCGTCATGGCCGTCGCCTCGGGCATGACCGTGCGCGTGAGCAGCACGAAGGCCCCCTCGCGCACGCCGAACCCCGCCGGCGTGATGAAGCTCAGGAAGCCCATGAGCCACGCGGCGACGGCGGCGATCCCCACGCGGACGAGGAGCGACGGGGACCACTCCGGCAGGAGGATGGTGCTGAGGACGGCGGCGAAGCACCCGTAGAACACCCAGCCCACGCCGATGCTGGCCAGCGCGCCCAGCACGTGGGCGCGTGAGGTGCGCTCGATCCCCTGCTTGCCGCGCTTGCGCAGCAGCACGTTCAACGGCCTGACCCACACGCCGCTCGCCAGCACGATCAAGCCCAGCACCGCAACTACCACCGCCGCCACGATGGCCCACCGCTCGAAGGCCACGCCGAGCAACGGGCTGGCGATCACCAGGCCCATGCCGCAGAGCATGAGGTGGTGCACCGTGAAACCGAGCGTGCTGCGGCCCACGGAGACGCCCAGCCACTTGGCCAGACCGATCTGGCTCGCCACGTAGACGAACTTGCCGGGAACGTACTTGCCGAGCTGGGACGCGAGATAGACGTTCATCGCCGTGCCGGTGCGGACCACAGCGCCGACCACGCGCAGGCTGTTGGCGTAGCACAGGCTCACCGCCGGCAGAAAGACCGCGATAGAAGCGACCGCCGCCGCCACCGCCTGCCACGACGCCCGCGAGAGGTGCCGCGAGAGCTCGCCCCAGTTGCCCTGGATCTCCCGGGCGAACCAGTAGAGGACGCCGAGTGCGATGCCGAGGGCGAGGGCCGTGGAAACGTGCGAGATCCACCGCTTGCGGGGGTGCCGGGGCACCTCGTCGGGTGCGGGATGCGGCTCGTTCATCGCTGCAGCTGCTCGCGCGGCTCGCGCTCGCCGCGGGGCAGGGCGGCGCGCGCCGGCGCCTAGTCCTTCGGCACCCGCTTCCCCGTCGTGAAGGCGCCCCTAGTCAGCGTGTCGGTCTTGTTGGGTCCCTCGAGCTGAACGGTTCGTCCCTCGGAGACGTGCCGGGCGAGCTCCCAGGCGTCGAGCACGTTGTCGCGGAAGACGAAGGTGTACTCGATCCAGTCCTTGCTCGCTTCGTCCTCCTCGCGGTAGATCCACTTCTCCGTGTGGACGCCCTCCTTGGACCGCCGAACGGGGTGGCCCCACGAGGCGAGCACGGCGAGGATGTCCATCCCCTGGACGACTTCACCGCGCTGGACGTATTCGTTGTGCGCGCCGTCGGGGTAGGCGGCCAGATACTCGGCTCGCAGGGCGAGCAGGTAACTGGGCTCGACGTCGCTCGGGCGCTTGAGCTGCGACGAGCAACCGGCGAGGAGAACAGCGAGCGCGCACAGAGTGAACGCTCGAACCGGGGTGCGAGTCATGGCAGCCTCCTCCTCTCGGCGGGCACGCGGACCCCTCGGGGCTCCTCCACCCGCTCGTTTGCCACCGTAGTCGTCTCCGGACGCGCGGTAGGTTCACAACGATCCTACGGCGCAGCGGACCGCAGCGTCAAGTATTTCGACGCTCCGCAATCGTCAATGGGACAACGCATTGAGGCGCTGGCCCCGTTCCTCCCCGCCGGCACCGGCGGCCCTTCGCCGTCGACGCGGGGTGGTGTACCATGGCATCCACAATGGAGAATGCCAACCGGTGGAATGTCCGAGACCTCGTGACCGTCGCGCTCATCCTGGTCGCGTCCCTGGCGGTGCGGGCGCTGTTTCTGGACGCGTATCGCTTCGAGGGCATGGGGCGGGACACGGCCGGCTATTTGAACGTCGCCCAGAACATCGCGGGCGGGCTGGGGTGGGTGAACCACTCCGTCCGCTTTCTGTTTCTCTTGCCCGAGGCGATCCCACACCCGGACAGCTACTGGAGTCCGCTCTTCCCCCTGACCGTCGCGGGTGTGTTCAAGGTTCTGGGACCGGGATTCGGGGCGGCCCGGGTGGTTCCGTTTGCCTTCGGGCTACTGGTGCCGATCTTGGTGTACCGACTGGCGCGGGACACGGCGCAGTCGTGGCGAGCGGGGCTTGCGGCCGGTGTCATCGCGGCGTTTCATCCGACGCTGGTCATGTGGTCTCTACGGGTGCAGCCGGAGATCGTCAGCATCTTCTTCGTCACATTGACGCTGTGGCTTCTCGTCGCTGAGGGCGTGCCGCGCAAACCGTTGCTCCTGGGGGCATCGTTGGGGCTCTCCTACCTGTGCAAGTATCAGAACCTCGTTTTGTGGGCGCCCGTGCTCCTCTTCTACGCTTGCCACCGGCCGCGGCGGGAGACGCTGCGCGAAGTCGCGTGGGCAGTCGCCGTGTTCGCGGTGGTCGCGCTGCCCTGGTGGATACGTAACGCGATCGTTTTCGGCGACCCCTTCCACACCGCGGTCCGACACATGATGCTGTCGTACTACCCGGAGCTGGGCGGGGAAGGACGGATGTCCGCCGCGCTCGAGCCACCGCCGGCGGCGATTCCCTACCTGCTCTCGCACCCGCTCG
>JAOTVO010000220.1 GCA_029863355.1 Candidatus Krumholzibacteriia bacterium | reverse complement strand
TTCCGCGCGCGCTCGCGCGGAGGCCAGAAGCTGGAGGGCGTGGGACTGGGCCTCGCCATCGTCAAGAACATCGTGGAGCAGCACGGCGGCAGCGTCGACGTCGAGAGCGAAGAGGGAGCCGGCAGCAAGTTCTCCTTCACCATTCCGCGCGAGCATTGCTTCAACGATCTCATCGGGTATATCGCGGAAGTGGTGGACGCGCGGGATCAGTTGCAGGAGATGCTCGAGTTGATCGTGCGCATGATCGCGGAGCTCCTGCAGGCCAAGATCGTGTCGCTGATGCTTCTGGACAAGACGCGGTCCGAGCTGTTCATCAAGCTCTCGTATGGCCTGGACGAATGGATCGTGAGCAATAGCCGCGTCAAGGTGGGCGAGGGCATCGCGGGCAAGGTGGCGGAAACCGGCATGCCGCTGCTCATCCACAATATCGAAGAGAACGAGATGTACTCGTGCCCGAACAACCCGCAGTACGAGACGGTGTCGCTGCTCAGCGTGCCTCTGGTGGTGAACGATGTGGTGGTCGGCGTCATCAACGTGAACAACAAAGCGGACGGGAAGGCGCTCACGCAGGACGACCTGAACCTCCTCATCTCGTTCAGCGAACGCATCTCGCGGGCGCTGGAGCGCGTGCGCGTCGTGGAGGACTCGCGCGCATTCCTCGAGGACACCATCGAGGCGTTCCGGCGGATGCTGGAGACGCATACGAAGACAAAACTCGTCGAGGCGGCGGTTTCGCTGGCCGTCAAGGTGTCGCGCAAGCTTGGGCTGAGTGAAAAGGAAGTGGCGGTGGTCCAGTACGTGGCCAGCGTGCACGACATCGGCATGACGGAGATCAGCGACAACATACTGAACAAGACCCTGAACCTCAGCAGCGAGGAACGCCGGCAGATAGAGAAGCACCCGCAGCGCGGCGCCGAGCTCATCCGGCCGCTCGAGTTCATCGAATCGGTGAGCAACATCATTCTCTATCACCACGAGCGCGTGGATGGCGAGGGCTACCCCATGGGCCTGCGGGGGGACCAGATTCCCATGGGCGCGCGCGTGCTCGCAGTCATCGACGCCTTCCAGTCGATTACCGCGGGGCGGCCGTACAAACCGGCGCGGTGCGTCGAGCTGGCGGTGCGCGAGCTGGTGGAGCACGCCGAGCACCAATTCGACGTTGAAGTGGTGGACGCCTTCATCTCCGTGTTGCGCGAAGAGGGAGAGATCTCCGCGGATCAGGAGCGCGGGTTCAGAAAGGTACTTCGAGGCGTGGCGGCGGCGCCGCGAGCATAACGGGGAATCGGACAGACGATGGATACGCTGTACATGCAACCCGCGTCGATGAACGCGCCCACGACCTACCTGGCCCTGGGCGGGGTGCTCGCCGTTCTCGTGTTCCTCACGCTCTGGCGAGAGATGGCGACGACGAGCACGGGCATGTTCTTCCCTCGGTCGTTCGCCGCGCTCTCCTTTGTCGTGAGCCGCGTCCTCGTCGTCATCTTCACCGCGGCGCTGGTGGAGAGGCACGCGCCACCGCCGTTGTTCTACATTACGCTGAACTTCATGTGCCTGTATCTGGCGGCAGTGTCCATGCCCTCGTATCTCGGCCAAGCGAGCGCGGGCGCATCCGACGACGCGCGGCCGGTGCGCGCGCTGAGTCCACTGCGCGAGGAGCTGGACTCGCAGGAGATCCGGTCGCTCAACTTCCAGGCGGCGGTGTTCGGCATCGCCGGCGCGGTGGTCTACCTGATCGTCCCCGCGGCCGGCGGCTTCGACTTCACGCTGGGCGGGTTCGCCGGTGCGGTCCTGCTGGCGGCGACGATCCGTGTCAACCTGTTTCTGTTCACGCAAGCGCGGCGCGCGGTGCCCGAGCTGCGCCAGACGCTCGTCGCTCTCGTCGCCTCACTCACCGCCTCCTGGCTGCTCGTGATCGCGGCCAGCGCGTTCGTGGGGGGGCTATCGATGCTCCTGCTGCAACTCTCGCGCGGCGCCGACATCTTCGCCCTCATCACGGCCCTGTTCTCTCTGCAGTCGACGTACGTGATTCAGGGCTTCCACAACAAGAACCTGGCGCACTGGAAACACGAGGAAGCGGAAAAGGCCAAGGCGGAGCTGGATGTTCTCAACCGCGTCACCTCGGAGCTCTACGAAGACTCCAGCGCGGTCATCCAGCGCCAGCAGGGCCAGTTCCGCGGTCTGATGACGCGGGTGGAGAGCCTCGAGAAGATCCTCCACATCGGCGTCGAGATTCAGCGCTACAAGAACCTCGCCGAGTTGCTGCAGAAGGTCGCCCTGCTGGTGAACGAGCAGATGGGATTCACCACCGTGATCGTTCGTATCCTCAACGATCGCACGCAGAGCTTCGAGACCAAGGCCTACGTGGGACCCAGCGTGGATGCGCAGGAAGCCGTCATGAATCACCGTGTCCCACGCTCGGAATACGAGCGGATGCTGGAGTCGCGGTTCCGCATCGGCCACAGCTACTTCCTCAGGAACGCGGCCTCGGCACGCGCCGATGCTCGCGACGGCGCCGCCGCCACCGGGGACGGCGTGCTCGTGTCGGACCACTGGAGCGACGTCGACCGGCTGATCATCCCCTTCGTCGACGACGAGGATGGCGAAAGCGCTACCATCGGCTACATGTCCGTGGAGGAGCCCAAGAGCAAGGATCTTTCTCTGATCGAGGCTATCGACCACCTGGAGATGATCGCCAAGCTGTCCGTGATGGCCATCCGCCACGCCCGCTACTACAAGGAAGTGGCGGAGAAAAATAAGAAGCTCAGGATGTTCGCGGAAAAGTTGGCCGGCATCAACAAGATGAAATCCAACTTCGTCGCAACCATCTCGCACGAGTTCCGCACGCCGCTGACCTCGATCAAGGCGTATTGCGAAACGCTGCTCAAGAACGCCGACAACGTCGACCGCACCATCCTAAAGGAGTTTCTCGTCGTGATCGACGAGGAGAGCGACCGGCTGATGGCCCTCATAGAGGATATACTCGACTTCTCGCAGATGGAGTCGGGCGCCATCAAGTTCGAGCGCACTCCGTGCACTCTGAACGACGCCGTGCGCGCCGCCGTCTCCGAACTGGCACGCAATTTCGATCGCAAACGGATCTCCGTCCACGTGAACATCCCCGACGCACCGGTGATGGTGCGAGCGGAGCATGAGCTGATGCACCAGCTCCTCGTCAACTTGCTGCACAACGCGTCCAAGTTCGCGCCCGAGAGCGGCAACGTTCGCGTGCAGCTCACGGACGAAACGGCGGCCGCGCGCGTGGCCGTCGAGGACGACGGCGTCGGCATCCCCGAGGCGGAGGTGGAGCACATCTTCGACCACTTCTACCAGGCGGACAGTACGATTACGAGGCGCCACGGCGGGACCGGCATTGGGCTGGCCATCTGCAAGAACATCGTAGACTGGCACGACGGCAAGATCTGGGTGGAGAACGCTCCCGGCCGCGGCGCCCGCTTCGTCGTCGTGATACCGAAGAAACAGGTCGTGGTGCGCAGCCACGTCACGGAGCTGGGTGGGGCCCTGCGCCGCTACGAGGTGGAGCGGTATCTGGAGCTGATAGTGGAGCTGGTCTCCGATATGGTCGGCGCAAGGAAGGCGTCGATCATGCTGCTCGACCAGGAGACACGCGAGTTGCGCGTCGAGTGCGCCATCGGCCTCGACGAGGAGATCGTCGAGCACGCGCGCGTCAAACTCGGCGAGGGAATCGCCGGGCGGGTGGCCCGGGACGGCCGGGCGTTCCTAGTGGAGAACATCGACAACGACGCGCGCGTAGACATGAGCAACAACCCCTACTTGTACGACTCGAAGTCGTTCGTGTCGGTTCCGGTGGCGAGGTCGGGCCGGGTCGTCGGCGTGATCAACGTGGCCGATCCCAGCACCAAGACGATGTTCGACGCGCGCGACAGCAAGTTGCTCGAGCTCTTCGCCGAACGGGTATCACTCATTCTCGACAAGCTGGATAACTTCGCGCGTTCGTCGGTGGAATTCGAGGACGTGCGCCTCGCCCTCAAATCCGTTCTGGACACCAAGCGCTACATCGCCGACCAGAGCGCCTCGGCCATAACGGCCGTGCTGGAAGACGTCGCCGAGGCGCTCGGGCTCTCGGCGGACGAGGCGGCGGTGCTGCGCTACGTATTCAACGTGTACGACCTCGGCCTGGCGCGCATCGGCTACAACATCGTCAAACGCCCCAAGGCACTGAGCCCGGAGGATCGCGAGCACGTCGAGCTGCACACCGTGATGGGCACGGATATGCTGAAGCCGATGGAAAACGCGACCACGGTGCGCGACGCCGTTCTCTGCCATCACGAGAACTTCGACGGCAGCGGTTATCCGGGGCGCCTGTCCGGAGAGGAGATCCCGCTGCACGCGCGCATCATCCGCGTGGCGGACACCTTCCGCGCGCTGATCTCGCACCGCCCGTACCAGCGGCAGTACAGCGTAGAAGAAGCGCTGGAAGTCATCAAACACCGAGCGGGTATGTTCTTCGACCCTCGCGTCGTGGAGGCGTTTGTTAGCGCGGTCGAAAACCGCGCCCAGCAATTCGCGGGAGAGCACACAAGGCGCCGAGCCGGGAAGTCCGCCGTGGATAACACGACGACTTCGCCGGCGTAAGGAGGCAAATCGATATGGCCATGGGAAAGATCCTCGTTGTGGATGACGAGGTGTATATCCTGCACATCCTGGACTTCAGCCTCAGCGCGGAGGGGTTCGAGGTGATCACCGCCAACAACGGCGA
>JAOTVO010000219.1 GCA_029863355.1 Candidatus Krumholzibacteriia bacterium | reverse complement strand
TTTCCTCGAGGGGCTCTCGAGGCGCGTGGACTGCCGCGTGGATGACTTCTCCGGACTGGGTATCTACCTGCTCGCGCGCGACGGCGACACGGCTTATCTCCTCGCCAGCGGCGACGGCCACGCGCGCCTGGCCACGCCGGGGGGATTCGTCTCGCCATCCACCCCCGGGCTCTCCGGCGTACGCGCGCTGCCCGTGGAGGCGGCGCTTGCGCAGAAGGAGCTCTTCGAGCGGTCGTTCCGCGATTTCCTCTCCTTCTATCGCATCGACCGCGCCCGGGCGGCCGGACCGGACGCGGACCTGGTCGTGGTGATGGGGGGCGCGGGCGGGGACATAGAGACGGTGATCGAGGCGGGCGTGGAGCCCGGGGCGGCGGCTGTGGAGGGCGAGCATACGCGGGCGCTGAGAGGCATCTCGCGCAGCGTCGTGTGGGCGGCCTTCGCGCCGGCGCGGCCCGCGCGCACAATCTCGCTCCCGCCGCTGCGCGCGGCGCGCCGGCGGCCGCTGCGGCGCGCGAGGGTGGCTGTCGCCACTGCGGTCGTGGTGTTCGCGTCGGCGGCGCTGGTCTGGTGGGGTGGTCGCTCGGGCGATGGCGACGCGCAGGAGACGGCCGGTGGCGGCGCGTCGCCGGCCACCGGAGCAGGGGAGGCCCGTTCGGCTGCCCAGGGATCCGACGCCGGGCTGCGGCCGGGGGGCGATGCGGGGCAGGCCCGCGCGGTCACGCGCGGGCCCGGAGGGGAGGAGACCTACGAGTTGATTGCCCCCGAGATCGTTTGGCGCAAGCGCTACGCGCAGCCGGTGACGACGACTCCGGTGGTCGCGGGCGACGCCGTTCTCTTCGGTTGCCGCGACGGCCGACTCTACGCGCTCGACGCCGGCAGCGGCGAAGAGCGGTGGCGTCACGCGGCGGGCGCCGGCATCGGCGCGTCGCCGTTGCGCGTCGGCGGAATCGTCATCGCCGCCGACTACGGGGGCGGCGTGGCCGCGCTCGACCTGCAGACGGGTGAGGTGGCCTGGCGGGCGGCGATGGGCACGCGCATCAGCAGCTCGCCGGCCGCGCTGGAGGGGGAAGTGGTGATCGGCGGCTACGACGGCGTCGCGCGGGCCCTTTCCGTACAGACGGGGCGCGAGTTGTGGCGCGCGCCCACGGGTGATCGCATCCGCGGGTCCATCGCGGCGGCGGGGGAAGCCTTCTACGTCCCGTCGTACGACGGGGGGCTCTACGCGCTCGCCCGCGGCAGCGGCCATGTGCGCTGGGTCGCGAAGCCGGGCGGCGAGTTGGCGTCGACGCCGGCAGTGGCACGCGGGCGCGTCGTGGTGGGGGGGCGTGACGGGCTGCACGCATTCGACGCCACATCGGGGGCGCCGCTCTGGTCTCTGGCCACGGGGGCCCCCGTCAACTCGTTCGTTGCCCTCGCTGGCGACCGAGCCTATGCGGGCTGCGAGGATCGCTGCGTGTACTGCGCCGACGCGGCGACGGGAGCGCTGGTCTGGAGGACGGAGACCGGGGGCAAGATATACTCGCGGCCCCTCGTCGTGGAAGGGGTGGTGCTGGTGGGGTCCTACGATGGACATCTGTATTGTCTGGATGCCGAGACTGGAGCCGTCCGCGAGCGCCTGGACACCGGGGGCGAGGTGTTCTCCTCGCCCGCGGCGGGTGCTACGCGCCTCTACTTGGGGAACAACGCCGGGGCGTTTCTCGGCGTGGAGTTCCGCCGCAGGCGCGCGTCGTAACAGCTGGGCGGCGGGGCGCGGGAACGAATCGACAGGGGGGTCCGACCGATGCACAAGGGTGTGATCACCTTCTTCAATGAGATCCGGGGGTACGGCTTCATCGCGACGGAACGCGCCGCCGAGCGGCCGCGTCCGATCTACGTGCACCACTCGCGCATCGCCGGGCGCGGTTACCGGACGCTGCGCGAGGGGGACGCGGTGACGTTCGACCTCCGGGAGAGTCGCGCCGGCCTCGAGGCCGTCAACGTCCGGCGCCAGAGCTGATCCCGAATCCCCTCGCGCCTGGGCACAGCGGGGTGGAGCCGGCCCCGCCGGCCGCCCCGGCG
This sequence comes from Candidatus Krumholzibacteriia bacterium, assembly GCA_029863355.1. Next base: position 2,683 of record JAOTVO010000219.1, on the reverse strand, counting down.
GCACAAGCCCCGCGCGCTGCGGAACTTGCGCCTCCGCGGCGCATTTGCTAAGTTGCTGGCGTTCCCGTGACCGGCGCCCCGCCGAACGACGCTGCGATTCCATGAAGCTGTTGCAGAAGATCTTCAAGCCCAAGGCGGCCCGCGACTTTGAGCGCCACCGCCCGCTCCTCCAGGCGGTCAACGCGTGGGCGGAGAAGTTCCACGACGCCTCCGCGACGCAGTTCCAGGAGAAGACCGCCGAGCTGCGCCGGCGGATGGCCGACGGTGCCACCCCCGAGGACCTCCTCCCGGAGGCCTTCGGCCTGGTCAAGGCGGCGTGCAAGCGGCTGGTGGGCGGGTCGTGGGATGTGTGCGGGCTGCCCGTCGCCTGGGAGATGGTGCCGTACGACGTCCAGGTCGTGGGGGGCATCGTGCTCCACGAGGGCAACATCGCCGAGATGGCGACCGGTGAAGGGAAGACCCTGGCCGCCACCATGCCCCTCTACCTCAACGCGCTGGCCGGGCGCGGCGCGCACCTGGTCACGGTCAACGACTACCTCGCGCGCCGCGACTCCGAGTGGATGGGGAAGGTCTACGAGCTGCTGGGCCTCAGCGTGGGTTGCATCGAGTCGGAGATGAGCAACGAGGCGCGCAAGGAGGCCTACGCGAAGGACATCACCTACGGCACCAACAACGAGTTCGGCTTCGACTACCTGCGCGACAACATGAAGACGCGCGTCGAGGACAAGGTGCAGCGCGCCCACCACTACGCCATCGTCGACGAGGTGGACAGCGTGCTCGTCGACGAGGCGCGAACGCCGCTGATCATCTCCGGACCCGTCTCGCACAGCCAGTCGTCGGATCTCTTCTCCAAGCTCAAGCCCAAGGTGGATCGCGTGGTGCGCCTGCAGCGCCAGCTCGTCAACGACCTGATTGCTTTCGCCGAGGCGCACATCGACGACGCCGACGAGCAAGCGGAGGTCGACCGGGCGCTGCTCAAGGTCCGGCGGGGTGGACCCAAGAACAACCGCTTTCTCAAGCTCATGGCCGAGCCCGGCACCGAGAAGCGCATCCTCCGCACCGAGGCCATGCTGATGCGGGACAAGATCCTGCACGAGCTCGACGAGGAGCTCTACTACGCCGTCGACGAGAAGGCCAACACGATCAACCTGACCGACAAGGGGCGCGACGCCCTCTCGCCCGAGGACCGCGAACAGTTCATCCTGCCCGACTTGAGCGAGGAGGTCGGCGTCATCGACCGCGACGAGACGCTGACGCCGATGGAGAGAGTGGAGGCGAAGGATCGCGCCTACCGCGGCTACGCGGAGCGGTCGGAGGCGATCCACGACTTCAACCAGCTGCTCAAGGCGTACAGCCTCTTCGAGCGCGACGCTGAGTACGTGGTCCAGGACGGACGCGTGATCATCGTCGACGAGTTCACCGGTCGCCTCATGTCCGGACGGCGCTTCTCCGACGGCCTGCACCAGGCGCTGGAGGCCAAGGAGGGCGTCAAGATCGAGGGCGAGACGCAGACGCTCGCCACCATCACGCTGCAGAACTACTTCCGCATGTACGAGAAGCTGGCCGGCATGACGGGCACGGCGGAGACGGAGGCGGAGGAGTTCAACAAGATCTACAAGCTGGACGTGCAGGTGGTCCCCACCAACGACGAGGTGCGGCGCATCGACTTCGACGACCTCATCTACAAGACCAAGCGAGAGAAGTACAAAGCGATCATCGACGAGGTCGCCCGCCTGCACGAGCAGAAGCTCCCCGTCCTCGTGGGCACCATAACCGTCGAGGTGTCGGAGACGCTTTCGCGCATGCTCAAGCGGCGGGGGATCGCGCACAACGTGCTCAACGCCAAGTTTCACCAGCAGGAGGCCGAGATCGTGGCGCACGCGGGACGCGCGGGTGCGGTCACCATCGCGACCAACATGGCGGGCCGCGGCACGGACATCAAACTCGAGCCGTCGGTGGTGAAGTGCGCGCAGTGCGGCATCGGCACCGGCCGGCGCGATTGGTCCACCAGGGACGGGGACGTCGTGGACACCAACGAGTGCGCCAAGGACGTGCCCTGCGGCCTGCATATCGTTGGCACCGAACGGCACGAGTCGCGACGCATCGACCGGCAGCTCCGGGGCCGCGCCGGCCGCCAGGGCGACCCCGGCGCCTCGGAGTTCTTCATCTCGCTGGAGGACGACCTCATGCGCCTGTTCCGTCCCGAACGCATCGCCAGCGTCATGGACCGGCTGGGCGTGCAGGAGGGCGAGGTGATCACACACTCCATGGTGACCAAAGCCATCTCGCGCTCGCAGCGACGCGTGGAGGCGTACAACTTCGAGATTCGCAAGCGGCTGATAGACTACGACGACGTGATGAACAAGCAGCGCGAGGTCGTCTACGGCAGGCGCGACGAGGTGATGGCCGCCTGCGACCTCCATCCCATCCTGGAAGCGATGGTGGACGATGTCATCGACACGATCGTGGGAGAGCACATCGACCCCGGCGAGCTGCCCGAGAACTGGCCCATCGCGGAGCTTTTCGCCCAGCTGGAGTCGGTCTTCCTCTTCGCCTTCGGCGCGCAGGAGCTCGCCGTCGAGGAGGCCACGCCCGAGCAGGTGGGCGAGTTCGCCCGGGAGAAGGGGCGGGAGGCGCTGGCGCGGCGCGAGGAGTACCTCGAGCGCGAGCTGGGCGGGCCGGA
>JAOTVO010000218.1 GCA_029863355.1 Candidatus Krumholzibacteriia bacterium | reverse complement strand
TCTCCGAGAAGAAGACCGACGCCATGCTCGCCGGCGAGTACGCTCGCGAGGCGCTGAAGCGCGGCCTCGCGCTCGAGGCCCGGCTCGGCACCAATCCCTACAAGTTCGGCCAGATCGGATCCACCGACAGCCACACCTCGCTGGCCACCGCCGAGGAGGACAACTTCTTCGGCAAGCACTCGGGCGTCGAGCCCGAGCCGCATCGCATCGAGCACGTGGTGATCGGCTCCAAGAATGGGACGATCATGGGTTGGCAGCAGGTCGCCTCCGGCCTGGCGGCGGTCTGGGCTGCGGAGAACACCCGCGAGTCGATCTTCGACGCCATGCAGCGCAAGGAGGTCTACGCCACCACGGGCAGTCGCATGGCGGTTCGCTTCTTTGGCGGCTGGGAATTCACGGCGGTGGATCTCGAGAGCCGCACGCCCGCCTGGGCCGGCTACAAGAAGGGCGTGCCGATGGGCAGCGATCTGCCGGCGCGCAAGCAAGCCGAACGGCCCAGCTTCCTGGTCTACGCGCTGCGCGATCCGATCGGCGCCAACCTGGACCGCATCCAGATCGTCAAGGGCTGGCTCGACGCCAAGGGGGCAACACACGAGAAGGTCTACGACGTCGCGTGGGCCGGCGAGCGCAAGCCGGGCGCCAACGGGAAGCTTCCCGCGGTCGGCAACACGGTGGATGCCGCTCGCGCCACGTTTGCCAACACGATCGGCGCGCCCGAGCTCGGCAGCGTCTGGACGGACCCGGACTTCGATCCCGCGCAGAAGGCCTTCTACTACGCGCGGGTGATCGAGATCCCGACGCCGCGCTGGTCCACCTACGACGCGTTCCGCTTCGGCGTGCCGCTTGCGAAGGGGGCCCCGGTGTCGACGCAGGAGCGCGCCTACACCTCTCCGATCTGGTACACGCCGGCGGACTGATCGGATGCGGCGCTGGCTCCGAGAACCGCTGCTCCACTTCCTGCTCGCGGGGGCCGCGCTCTTCGCGCTGCACGGCATGGTCGCCGGGCCGGGCGTCGCGCCGCCGGAGCGGATCGCCGTGGGCGAGGATCGAATCCGCATGCTGAGCCAATCCTTCGAGCGCACCTGGCAGCGGCCGCCGAGCGCGCTGGAGCTCGGCGGGCTGATCGACGACTACGTGACCGAGGAGGTGCTCTACCGCGAGGCGCTGGCGCTCGGACTCGACCGGGACGACCTCGTGGTGCGCCGGCGCATGCGCCAGAAGATGGAGTTCCTGAACGACGAGCTCGTCGAGAGCGAGCCCAGCGACGCGGTGCTGCGCGCGTACTTCGCGGCGAACGCCGAGCGCTTCCGAGTGTCGTCGCGGGTGAGCTTCGCCCAGGTGTTCGTCGGAGCGGAGGCGAACGGCTCGGCCCAGGCGCGCGCCGCCGACCTGCTGGCGCGACTCCGCGCCGGGGAGGATCCCGAGACGCTCGGCGCTGCCACGGGCCTGCCGCCGGCGATGGCCAGCGCGACACCTTCCGAAGTAGCGGGCTTCTTCGGCGCCGCCTTTGCGGAGGCCCTGGCGGAGGCGCCCGACGCCACCTGGTCCGGACCCGTCGCCTCGAGCTTCGGCCTGCACCTGGTGCGCGTGGGCACGCGCGTGCCGGGGCGTCTGCCGCCGTTCGAGGACGCGCGCAGGTTCGTCGAACGCGAGTGGGCGGCAGAGCAGCGCGACGAGACGCGCGAGCGTTTCTACCGCGCCCTGCGCGGGCGCTACGACATCGAGGTGCGCATGCCCGCCGACACGCCGATGCCCGACGTGGCGGGCCCGCCGTGAGTGCAGCGCTCCGCGCGGGGGCACTCGCACTGCTCGTCACAGGGATGTCCGCGGCTGCGGCCGCTCACGAGGTGCGGCCCGCCTACCTCGAGCTGCGCGAGCGGGACGCAAACCACTGGGACGTGCTCTTCAAGGTGCCGGCCAAGGCCGAGCTGCGCCTCGGGATCTCCGTGTGCCTGCCGGAGCGATGCGTCGGCAGCGAGCGCGTGGCGCGCGCGGCGATGGGCGCCCACGTGGAGCGCTGGCGCGTGGCCTGCGCAGGCGGACTCGTGGGCGAGCGCGTCGCGATCGACGGGCTCCCGGTCACCCGCACCGACGTCCTCGCGCGCGTGGAGCGCGCCGACGGCTCGAGCCAGACCGTGCACCTCACGCCCGACACGCCGGACTTCCGCGTGACCGGGAGGACGAGCTGGACCGCGGTGGCGCACACCTACACCGAGCTCGGTGTCGAGCACATCCTGCTCGGCCTCGATCATCTCCTCTTCGTGCTGGCGCTGCTCTTCCTGGTGGGGAGCGCGACACGACTGATCGGCACGGTCACGGCATTCACGATTGCGCACAGTCTCACGCTGGCTGCGGCCACGCTCGGATGGCTCTCCGTTGCGCAGGCACCGGTGGAGGCGGCGATCGCGCTCTCGATCATCTTCGTCGCTGTCGAGGTGGCGCACGGGGCCACGGGACTGGCAGCGCGCAAGCCCTGGCTGGTGGCCTTCGCCTTTGGCCTGCTCCACGGGCTCGGCTTCGCGGGAGCGCTGCGCGCGGTGGGCCTGCCCGACGACGCGATTCCCGCCGCGCTCGCCTTCTTCAACGTGGGCGTCGAGCTCGGGCAGCTCGTCTTCGTGGCGGGCGTGTTCGCCCTGCTCGCCGCCATGCACGCGCTCGCGCGCGGCGCGGCGCGGAATACCTGGGCCGTGGCCGCACGCATCGCGCGCCCCGCCGCCTACGCCATCGGCATCCCTGCCGCCTTCTGGCTGATCCAGCGCACCGCCGGCTTCTGGAGCTAGGCCGCGTGCACCCTCCGAGGAGCCGCGCTCCTTCGGTCCGCCTGCGCTGGCCTGCCCCACCCATCCTCGAGCGCAGAGGCTGGCAGCTGAGAATTTCCGAAACATCTCGGCTACTCTTCCGCGCATCGCAGGCGTTGGCCTTCGAGAACCTAGGAGGGTTGGTCGGATGAGTCAGAAATCCATCTGCATCGCTTTCGCGGCTGTGATCGGCCTGCTCATGCTGTCCGCCTGCATGAAGCATCCGACCAATGCAGGCCCGGATGGGAGCGCAACCAATCTGACGGTGGGCACGGTCCAGCGAGAGATCAAGATCGGGATGCCCGCATCCGAGGTCGCGGCCGTTCTCGGGTCGCCCAACATCGTCACCACCGATGAGAAGCGGCGCGAGCAGTGGATCTACGACAAGGTCTCCTCGAACCGCGTGGACACCGCCAATTCGGTCGCCGGCACGATCCTCATTCTGGGGGGCAGTAGTGCGCAGTCGCAGAGCACCACGACCCAAAAGACCCTGACCATCATCATCTACTTCGATGAGCAGAAGATGGTGAGAGATTTTGCGTACAACTACACGCAGTTCTAGGCCGTTTCTGGGAACGAGCAGGCAGTCCGCGGTCGTCGTTCTCGGTGTCTCCCTCCTGTTCGCGAGCCTGCTCCTGGGCTGCGCCACTCCGACGGGCAACCCGGAGGACTTCTTCAAGCCGACACCGGAGTCGCTGCAAGTTCGGGCTCTGCAGACCCGCATCTTCGAGACGCCCGACGAGAAAGAGCTGCTCTCCGCATCCGCCGCCGTCCTGCAGGACCTGGGGTTCCAGATCGAAGAGAGCGAGGTGGACATGGGCATCCTCCGGGCGGCCAAGGAGCGCAGCGCTCGGGAGTTCTCGCAGGAGTTCACGCAGGGCCTGGTCCTGCTGCTGAGCGCCACGGCGAGCGTATTCGGCGGCGCCAACGCCATCTTCATCATGCCGGTCGACCTGCATCAACAGATCGGCGCGACCCTGGCGACCCGCCCGGTGGAGGGAGAGGGCTCCCGCTTCACGGTTCGCATTCTCTTCCACAGGAAGGTGTGGAAGGGAAGCGGTCAGAGCGGGGACCAGTCCATCCCTCCTGGAGCGGACCGCATGCAGATGATCTACGACGCAGAGATCTATCAGCAGTTCTTCGCAAAGCTTGCCAAGGGGCTGTTTCTCGAAGCTCACGAGATCTGAGGGGAGGAACGCGGTGACAGGCCGTTACATCCTGCTGGCAGCGTGCTCGTGCTTCTTCGTTCAGGCTTGTGCGGGACCCAAGAAGCCCCCGGAAGAGCTCATGACCCTCTCGGAAGCCCAGCTGAAGATCCGGAGCTATCAGACCCGGACCTTCGACGTCGAGAGCCAGGACAAGGTGGTGCGGGGCGTGGTGGCCGCCCTGCAGGACCTCGGCTTCATCATCGAACGCGCCAACGCGCCCATGGGGCTGGTAACGGCTGGAAAGTTCGACAAGGGAGGATTCGTCGAGCTGACGGTGACCGTGCGGGCCAAGGGCACCCGCCAGAACGAAGTCCGGGTCAATGCCTTGTTCAATACCCAGCCCATCGACGACCCCAATGCCTATCAGAACTTCTTCACCGCCGTCGAGAGGTCTCTGTTCATTTCCAGCTGACCAGGGTTTCAGACGCATGGCCGAGAGGCGCGACGCTCGCGCATCGCCCTCGGATGAACACCGATTGGCAACACCATGAGCCACCAGAAGCCAGTGGATCTCGGGCCGAACGCGAAGCGATCCGTGCGGCGCTCGATCCCGGTGCTCTGCGCCAGCTTGATGCTCCCGGGCTGCATGACACAATGGGGCGCCGAGCTTCAGATGAACTCGAAGAGCCAGATCCTGATGTCGAACAGCAGCCAGGTCCGGCTGCGATCCATTCAATCCCGCGTGTTCGACACCACGGATCGATTCAAGATCATGCATGCCGCGATCGCCGCGATGCAGGATCTG
>JAOTVO010000217.1 GCA_029863355.1 Candidatus Krumholzibacteriia bacterium | reverse complement strand
CGCCGCTCCCGGAGCACCCGAGCCTGCGCCAGCTCTGGTCCGGCGCCGACTACGAGGGCCAGCCCCGCTTCGTCTACGAGAACGCCGACGCCATGCCGCGCGCCTTTTTCGTCGACGGGTATCGGGTGGCGGCGGGGCGAGAGGCACTGGCGCTGCTCGCCGGCGGCTCTGTCGACCTGCGCCGCACGGCGGTCCTGGAGAAGCGGCCCGCGTTCGAACCGGTCGGCGGCGCCGGCGGCGAAGTTGCCATCGCTTCCTACGGGTTCAATCGCGTGGCGCTGAGGGCGAAGAACGAGTCGCCGAGTCTGCTGGTTCTCGCCGACGTCTACTATCCGGACTGGAAGGCCACGGTCGACGGTCGTCCCGTCGAGGTCTTGCGTGCCAACCACATCCTGCGCGCCCTCGCGCTGCCGGCGGGGGAGCACGACATCGAGTTCGCGTACGATACTTCGCTCATCGTGAGGAGCCTCATCGTCTCGGCGACCACAATGGGGGCGGCCCTGTTGGTGCTGATCGGGTACGTCATCGCCTACGCGCGGAAAGGGAAGCGTGGAAGCTCTGGTCGTCATACCCACGTACAACGAGCGTGATAACATCAGCCGATTGATCGACGGGGTCCTTCGGCTCCCGGCAGATGTCAACGTGCTCGTCGTGGACGACAACTCTCCCGACGGAACCGGTAACATCGTGGAGGACATCGCCCAGCGCGAGGCGCGCGTGCACGTAATGCACCGGCCCGGGAAACTGGGGCTGGGGGGCGCGTACATCGCGGGTTTCAAGTGGGCGCTCGCCCAGACGGACGCGCGCTACATCTTCGAGATGGATGCCGACTTCTCGCACGACCCCCAGGCCATTCTCGAGTTCCTGGAGAAAATCCGCGACACGGACCTCGTCATCGGTTCGCGCTACAGCAATGGCGTCACGGTGATGAACTGGCCCCTGTCACGGCTGATCCTCAGCGTCGGCGCCAACATCTACACGCGGATCATCACCGGGCTGCCCCTCCACGATGCCACGGGGGGCTACAAGTGCTTCCGTCGCGAGGTCCTGGAGGCGCTTCCGCTCGACCGCATCCGCAGCGACGGCTACTCGTTCCAGATCGAGATGAACTTCCACGCGTGGAAGCGCGGTTTCCGCATCGTCGAGATGCCCATCGTGTTCGTCGACCGGCTGGTGGGCGCGTCCAAGATGTCGCGGCGGATCATCTGGGAAGCCGCTTTCCTCGTGTGGAAACTGCGGGCGGCCTCGCTTTTCGGGAAGATCCCCTAAGGGGGTGAACGTGCACCCCGTCGAAGTCTCGGTCGTCATCGTCAGCTACAACAGCGCTGACGTCATTGGCCCCTGCCTGGAATCTCTGCGCAGCCACGACTACGCGGCGAGCACGGAGGTCATTGTCGTCGACAACGCCAGCACCGACGGCACGCCCGAGCTGGTGCGGCGGGAACATCCCTGGGTGACGCTGGTGGCCGGGTCGGAGAATCTCGGCTACTCGCGCGGCGTCAACGCCGGCATCCGCCGCGCTTCCGGCCGCTACTTCTTCATCCTCAACCCGGATACGGTGGCGCGGGGCGACGCCATTCGCCGTCTCGTCGATTTCATGGAGCGCACCCCGGACGCGGGAATCGTGGGCCCCAAGCTGGTCTACCTCGACGGCAACGTGCAGCCGTCGTGCCGGCGTTTCTACTCGCTGCGCGTGCTCCTGCTTCGGCGCACGATCCTGGGCAAGATCTGGCGCGGATCGTCCGCCGAGCGCGAGCATCTGATGCTCGACTTCGACCACGACGAAACGCGGCCCGTGGACTGGGTGCTGGGCGCGGCCATGTTCGTAAGGCGCGAAGCGGTGGAGAGCGTGGGTCTCATGGACGAGCGTTTCTTCCTCTACTTCGAGGACGTCGACTGGTGCTACCGCATGTATCAGAACCGCCTCAAGGTCTACTTCTATCCCGATGCGGTCATCGTGCACAGCTACAAGCGGGAGAGCGCCCAGTCGGTGGTGAACCGTTCGTTCGTGGCTCACTTCGTGAGCCTGTTGCGCTATTACGAGAAGTGGAACTTCCTCGTCTATCTCGTGAAGCGCTACCGCGAGGTCGTCAAGGTAGCGTTGTTCCTCGCACTCGATGTCGTGGCTTTCAATCTGGCTTTTCTCTCCGCGTACTACATGCGCGCCGCTCTGGACCAGGTCTTTCCCAATCCGATCTTTCCCATCGCGGCCTACCGGCGGTTCGTCTACTTCGAGAACCTCCTCTTCGTGTTCACCTACTTCGCGCTGGGGCTCTACCGGGTCCGGCGCGAGACGCGCTCCCTCGACGAGCTCTTCGAGATAGCAAAGGCCATCGCGCTGGCGTCGGTCCTGCTCATGACGAGCACGTACCTCGGCCAGATTCGCACGTACTCGCGCATGGTGGTGGCGTTCGTCGTGCCGTTCGCCGTTCTCTACGACTGGGGCTTGCGCGCCGCTGCGCGCCGGCTGCACCGGCGACTGCTGTCCCTGAAGGTGGACCTCAAGCGCGTCTGCATCGTGGGGCCGAAGGACCGCGCGCGTGCACTGGAGCCCAGACTCCTCGAGGATGACCGGCTCGGTCTCGACGTCGTCGGCATCGTGGACACGGCCGCGCAGAGCGAGGGCATCCTCACGGGCACGCTCGGCCCACCCGAAGAGATCGAGCGCATCGTGGGGCGTCACCGCATCCAGGAAGTGATCGTGTTGCCGGGCGCGCTCCACGACGAGGGCCTGGCCAGACTGGTGGACGTGGGGCGGCGCAAAGTGGTGGACGTGACGGTTCTCGCGGACTACGCCGCGGTCGCGTTTTCGAAGGCGGTGGTGGGGGAGCTCCAGGGCCGTCCGGTCGTCACCTACCGGCGGGACACGCGCTACGCGTTCGACCGTCTGGTCAAGCGCACCGTAGACGCTATCGCGGGCCTCCTTTTTGTCGTGGTGTCCGCGCTCCCGTGTATGGTATACTCCGTGTACGCCTTGTCCAGGGGCCGCCGGCCCTTCACCCACAGTGACAGGCTCGGGTTAGAGGGAGAGCCATTCGCCTTGCCAGTGGCCGGGAGCGATTCCGCGAACGGCCCGTCCGACTTCGTCAATTCACCCCTGTTCTGGCTTATCGTGATCGGAAGGATGAGTCTGGTCGGTCCGCATCCGCTGCGCTTCAGCGAAGGCGCGCGCCTGGAGCCCGGCGCGCGCTTCCGGTTCGACGTGCGCCCCGGTGTGACCGGCTACTGGCGCATGGGCTCGCGCGTGCGCGTCGGACTCGACGAGCTGCTGGCACAGGATGCGCACTACGTGCGCAACTGGTCGCTGGGACAGGACGTGAAGATCCTCGTGGCGACCGCGGCCCGCATGGTCGCCGGCCGCAGACGCCGGCCCCAGATCGTCGCCGGCGAGGAGGGAACGACGTGACGCGGCGCCGATGCGTTCTGACGGCGACACTGCTGGCGCTGGCCCTGACGGCCACTGAGACGGCGCGCGCTATCGGGCCGTGGGAGAACCACGTGGACCCCAGCGCGATCACCGAGATCGTCCACGACGGCGGCAGGCTCTACATGCCGACCCTCGGGGGCTTGCTCGTGTACGATATCGCCGCGGACCGCTTTACCCAGTTCGACAACGCCGACGGCCTGCCGTCCATCTCGCTCACGTCGCTCGCCCTCGATCCCTCGGGTGCGATCTACCTGGGGACGGCGGACATCGGTATCGTGAAGGTCCGCATCACCACGGGCGGGCTGCAACGCCTGCGCTCCTTCAGCGAGCAGATCGACGGGCTCTCCGACAACCGGATTCGCTCGGTCTCCTGGTGGAGGGACCGGATCGTCTACGGCACGGAGGTGGGGATGGGGACGATATTGAACGATTTCGCCGCCGCCACGTGGTTAGTGCGCGACGGCCTGCCCTCGGACGTCGTCAACGACGTCTTGCCCGTGGATGATTTCGTATGGGTGGCCACCGACGGCGGTGTGGTGGTGCTCGACGAGTTCGGCATCGTTCGCTCCGTGACCGGCGCGCCCGGCGAAGCCAACGTCATCGGCACCGACGGCGCCACCGTCTGGGTGGGTACGGACACGGGGGTACAACGCTTCGACCCCGCCGACAGCTCGTGGACCAACCTCGGCCTGGACAACCCCCCGCGCCCGATTCACTCGTTCTTCCACGACGGCGCGGACATGTGGGCCGCCGACCGCTTTCTCCTGCACCGCTACCTGGGCAGCGGCCAGAACTGGGCGCTGGCGCGCATGGACTCCCTGGTGATACGCCAGGAGCTGACCGGCGCCCGCCTGGAAGCGCGGGGACTGTTCGTCGACGCCGGCGGCGTCGCGTACGTGGGAACGGGCAACCTCTCCGATCGCCGCGGCTTGAATCTCGTGCGTTTCGACGGGACGGTCATGGACCAGCTCGTCCCCAGCGCGCCCGCCGCGGGGAACATCCTCCGGCTCTCGTTGGACGTGGACGGCTCGCTGTGGGCGTCGTTCTTCGCCTATTACGTCGGCAAGCTCATGCCGGACGGAAACTGGGTCAACTACAACTCCTCTATCCCGGCCAGCGACTCGCTCAGCAGCCAGTACGCGAACCTCACCTGCTTCGCCGACTCGCGCGGGATCAAGTGGTTCTGCACCCTTTCCACGCCGACGGCGCCGGTTCCGCTCGACCGACTCGACGACGGGCTCGACACCGACTACGGCAACGACGCGTGGGCGCACTGGGGCGTCGGTTCGGGTGGCGGCGACGGCCTCGGCTCGCTCCGGCTCCAGCGCGCCACCGAGGACCCGGCCGG
>JAOTVO010000216.1 GCA_029863355.1 Candidatus Krumholzibacteriia bacterium | reverse complement strand
AGCATCAACGCCTACAACTTCATCGACGGCATCGACGGCCTGGCCGCGGGAAGCGCGTTCATCGCCTGCGCGTTCCTCTCGGTCATCGCCTGGGCGCTCGGCCACGCTCTCTTGGGCCTGCTCTTCCTCGCCGTGGGGGCGAGCTGTCTGGGATTCCTGCAGTTCAACTTCCCGCCGTCCCGCCTGTTCATGGGCGACGGAGGCAGCACGTTCCTGGGCTACTTCTTCGCTTATGCGGCGATCACGGGGAACCGGCTCACTCCCGAGCTCCCCGTTTTCATTCCCATTCTCGTGTTGTCGTCTCTCTACGTCGACGCGGCGCTCACGCTCGTCAACCGGATCCTCCAGCGCAAGAAGATACTCGAGGCGCACCACACCCACTACTATCAGCGGCTGCTCTCGCTGGGTCTGAACCACAAGCAGGTCACGCTGCTCGAGTACGCGCTCATTGTCCTGCTGGGAACGAGCGCCGTCGTCTACTTTCGGGCGGGGCAGTATTTTCCGCTCTTTCTCAGCCTGTGCTGGTTCGCGTTGTTCACGGGGGTGATCCTGAAGATTCGCGGACTGGAGAGAGGCGACCGCCTCTTCTGGGAGCGGCGAACGGTGTTCGTGATCGGCGTCGACGCGCTCCTGATCGCGGCCGCCTACGTCGGCGCCTACTTCTTGCGCATGAACTTCCGCTTCACCGAGGCCGAGGGAATGGCGATGCTGCGCGCCTTGCCCATCGTCCTCGTGATCCGCACGGCGTGCTTCTTCAAGTACGGGCTGTACCGCGGCCTGTGGAAGTACACCAGCACGGCCGACGTGGTCCGCGTCATCAAGGCCGTGACGGCGGGTTCCGCGCTGATCCTGACCGCGGTGGTGCTGCTCTACCGGTTCGTCGCCTTCCCGCGAACGCTCTTCGTCATCGAGTACTTTCTGCTCATCCTGCTCGTGCTGGGCGCGCGCTTTTCCCTGCGCCTGTTCCACGAGATCGGCAGGGAAGCGCACGGCGACCAGGTGACGCGCTACGGCATCGTCGGCGCCGGGGATTACGGCGAGCGTATCGGGAGGGAGATCAAGAGCGAGCGGGGCGCACGCGCCGAGGTGGTCTGCTACATCGACGACGACGAGAGGAAGATCGGACTCGCGCTCAAGGGCGCGCCCATTAACGGGCCCGTGGCGCGTCTCGGGGAGATCTGCCGCCGGCACCGCGTGGACGCGCTCGTGCTGGGGGTGCGTACGGCAAGCGAGGCGGCCGTCGGGGCCATCGCGCAGGCCGCGCGGGCGGCGGGTGTGCCCCTGGAGACGCGTCTGCGGCGGCGCGGAGAGATCCCCGCGTCCGTCGTCTTCGCCCGGGTGGGCGAGGCGCTGGGGCGGCCGGCGTCCACGATCACCGAAGCGGTGGCGCGGCGATACCGCTCGGCGCGGGTGCTGGTGACCGGCGCCGGAGGATGGGTGGGCGCCGCGCTGGTCGCCGAGCTGGAGAGGCAAGGCGCGCACGTGTGCGTGCAGCTCGACGCGGCGGGCGAGCACGACCTCTTTCCGGCGCGCGCGCTCGACGACGCGCTCGTCTATTTGGGACCGATCAAGAGCTACGAAGAGGCGGAGGAGTTGCTGGCGGTCGCGCGGCCGGACGTGGTGCTGCACTGCGTCACCGTCGACGCCGCAGCCGACGCCAACGTCGAAGGCTACCTGTGGGACCACGCGGTGGGCGCGACCGAGCAACTCTCGCGGGCGCTGGCGCGGGCGGCCGTCTCGCGCGTGGTCATGCTGTCTTACCACGGCACGGACGAGCCGTCGGGCGCCGCGTCGAACATCGCGGCCGCGGCGGAGGCGAGGCTGCTCGCATCGCTGGAAGGAACCTCCGTCGCGGTGCTGCGCCTGCCGCGCGTGCTGACGGCCGGGCGGCTCGAGGGAGCGACGGGGGATTGGGAGCTCACCGAGCCCGAGGTCGTCGTGCTCGCGCTCAACGTCGGCGCCGAGGCCTCCCGCGGCATCTTCGTGCCGGCCTGGCGCGCGACGGTTACCCGGAGACTCCTGGACGCGGCCACCGCCGCCGGCGCGTTGCTCCGCTCCGCGGCGCCCGCGGGCGAGGAGCGCGCCGGCCCGGTGTTTCCCGCGGAGCGCACCCACGCCAGCGCGCTGGCCGGGGTGCGGCGAGTATCGGGGCCGCTCTACCCGGGGGCCGACGTGTTCCGCAAGGTGCTGGCCGCGGCCCCGCTGGCGACCACGGCTGCCCAGCGCGAGGAGTGGATGCGCGTGATGAAGGGCCAGCTCTACCACATCGGATCCGCCGGGGTGAGGGCCGGGGCGCCATGAGGCAGCTCTACTACATCGTCACCTCGATGCGGCCGTGGCAGTGGACGAAAAACCTCGTGGTCTTCGCCGGCCTCGTTTTCTCGCGCAACGTGGGTGATCGCGAGCTGTTCGTGCTGACCGTCGAAGCGCTCGCCGTGTTCTGCTTGCTTTCGGGCGTGATCTACGTCATCAATGACATTGCCGACATCGAGAAGGACAAACGACACGAAGCCAAGCGCAATCGCCCGTTGCCCTCCGGACGCTTGGGAGTCCCCACCGCCGCCACCGCCGCCGTCGTGCTGGCCGCGATCGGGATCGCGGCCGCGCACTGGATCGGGTCCGGGTTCCTCGTCACCGCCTGTGCCTTCCTGGCGTTGAACCTCGTCTACTCCTTCGTGCTCAAGCGCACCGCCCTCCTGGACGTGTTGAGTATCGCGGTGAGCTTCATCCTGCGCGCGATCGGCGGTGTCGAAGCGCTGCGGTCGGTGGACCCATCCATCGAGATCTCGCCGTGGCTCCTAATCTGCACGCTCTTCCTCGCCCACTTCCTCGCTTTTTGCAAGCGGCGTCATGAGCTCATCACGCTGGCTGATGCGGCCAACCACCGGGAGTCGCTGTCGGAATACTCGCCCGCGCTGCTCGATCAGCTCGTGGGGGTGACGGCTTCGGGGTCGGTGCTATCCTATGCCATCTACACGATCTGGCCGGACACGGTGGACAAGTTCGACACGACCAACCTGGTCTACACGGTGCCGCTGGTGCTGATAGGCGTGATGCGCTACCTCTACCTCGTCTACAACAAGCAGAAGGGCGGCAGCCCGTCGCGGCTCCTGCTCCACGAGAAGTTCTTGCTCATCGACGTGCTGGCGTGGCTGGCTCTGGTCATTGCAATCGTGGGTGGGTTCTAATATACTAAGAGGCGTCGGACCCGCGGGCATTGGCGATCCGCCAGGGAACGGGATATCGCCGATGCCCCGCGTTGCATCCGGAGGGACTGTCGATGGCGTCCAGAGTAGCAGTTCTGTTCACTACCCCGCAGACGGTGCACGACGACTACCGTCGGCTGATGGAGCTCGCCGGCTGGCGGGAACACCTGACGGGGGAGCGCGAGCTGCTGCTCAAGCTGAACCTGAGCTGGACGAAGTACTTTCCGGCTTGCTCGAGCCAGCCCTGGCAGCTCGAGGGGGTCCTGGACGCCCTCCTGGCGGGCGGCTATACGGGCGCGAACGTGATCCCGGTGGAGAACAAGACCGTGGTCACCGAGCCGGTAAAGGGCGCGCGCAACAACCGGTGGCTCTCGGTGCTCGAGGCGCGCGGGATGCGATTTAAGCCCCTCACCGAGGTGGAGTGGACCGTCTACCGGTTCCAGTCCGACCTGCTCAAGCTCAACGCCATTTTCCCCGAGGGGATCGAGATCCCAGCGCTCTACCCCGGCCGGGACATCCTGCACTTGCCCACGGTGAAGACGCACGGGCACTCGATCACCACGGGCGCGGTCAAGAACGCGTTCGGCGGCTTGCTCAAAGAGGTGCGACACTACGCGCACAAGTACATCCACGAGGTGATGGTGGATCTCCTGCTGATGCAGCGGGAGCTGCACCCCAACGTGTTCGCCGTGATGGACGGAACGGTGGCCGGCGACGGCGCCGGTCCGCGCACCATGGTCCCGCGGGTGAAGAACGTGATACTGGCCAGCGCCGACTCCGTCGCCATCGACGCCGTCGCGGCCCGGCTGATGGGATTCGATCCCATGGAGATCCCGTACTTGCGCATGGCCACGGAGATGGGGCTGGGGGAGGCGCGCCTGGACCGCGTCGAGCTCGTCGGCGACGCCGTCGAGGGCGTGAACTTCGGCTTCAAGACGCGCCGCAGCCTCGTCATTTGGGGCGACCAGTTGCTGCGCCTGGGCCCCCTGCGGTTCCTCGAGCGACTGCTGTTGCATTCACCGCTCGTGGTGTGGGCGCCTTTTGCGTCGAACGTCTATCACGACTGGCTGTGGTATCCGACCGTAGGCGCCGCGCGCATTCGTGAATTCTCGCGGACGGAGTGGGGGCGTCTGTTCGAAACCTATCGCGCGGACTGACGGCGACCGTCGCGTCGCGGCACGCGCGCGCGCCCATGCAAATGCTTCGGGTGAAGACTCGCGCCAAGGTCAATCTCCACCTGGAGGTCGTCGGCCGCCGGCAGGACGGTTTCCACGAGATCGAGACCATCTTTCAGACCGTCGACCTGGCCGACGCCATGGAACTGGAGCCGACGCGCGACGGCCGCGTCGAGATTACCTGCGACGAACCATCGATCCCCGTCGACGAAACGAACATCTGCCACCGGGCCGTGGTGGCGATGCGCCGTTTCGCCGGCCCCACCCTGGGGGCGCGCATCCACCTGCACAAGCGCATACCGGCCGGCGCCGGGCTGGGGGGGGGAAGCGCCAACGCCGCCGGTGTGATTCTGGCCGTTCGCAAGGGGTTGCGCCTGGGAGTGTCCGACTCGCATATCCAGCGCCTGGCCGCGGGGTTAGGCAGTGACGTGCCGTTCAT
>JAOTVO010000215.1 GCA_029863355.1 Candidatus Krumholzibacteriia bacterium | reverse complement strand
GGGTTCGTCTTCGCGGGCGGCGCACACATCGCGCTTCCGCAACCCCGCCACGACGGCGAAGTGTCCGTCGAGCGCGCATTGCGCGCGAGGCGATCCGTTCGCGAATACAGGAAGGAAGCGCTGACCGTTCCCGAGATCGCGCAGATGCTGTGGGCCGCGCAGGGCATCACCGATCCCGACGGCCTGCGCACCGCGCCCTCGGCCGGCGCGCTCTATCCGCTCGAGGTCTACCTCGTCGCGGCAAATGTCGAGGATTTGGAGCCGGGCGTTTACAAGTATGCCCCGAGCACGCACGCGCTCGTCCCCCTGCGCGAAGGAGACCAGCGCAAGAAAGTCGCCGCGGCCGCATTGCGCCAGGAGTGCGTGAAGACCGCACCCGCGCTCCTCGTGTTCACGGCCGTCTACGCACGCACGGCCAAGAAGTACGGCGGGCGCGCCCAACGCTACGCGCACATGGAAGTGGGACACGCGGCGCAGAACGTCTACCTGCAGGCGGAAGCCCTGGGATTGGGCACGGTGATGGTGGGGGCGTTCGACGACAAACCGCTCGCGCGGGCGCTGGAACTGCCCCAGAAGGAAGCGCCGCTCGCCCTCATGCCGCTGGGAAAGCGCTAGGTCAGGCGGGCTCGACGCGTACGCGGCCGCTCGCCGTGGCCAGCACGTCGGCGCGAAGCGCTTCGGCGGCGTCGGCGGGCAGCTCGACGTGGAGGGTGGCGTCGGCATCGAAGGATTCGCTTGTCACCTGCGCGCCGTGGCGGGCGAGGAGGTGGCGGACGGCGGCCATGGCGTCGTGGGGGCCGGTGAGGCGAAGGGCGACGCGGGGGATGCGCTCGGCGCGCGGGACCTCGGAGAGGGCGCGGCGGGTGACGCCGGAATAGGCGCGCGCGAGTCCGCCGCGGCCGAGCTTGACGCCGCCGAAGTAGCGCGTCACGACGACGGCGACGTCGCCGAGGCCGGAGCCGAGGAGCACGGCGAGCATGGGGCGGCCGGCGGTGCCGGACGGCTCGCCGGCGTCGCTCGCGGCGCTCCGGGCAGTGGTGCCGGGCGCGCCCACGGCGTAGGCCCAGCAGTGGTGGGTGGCGTCGGGAAACTCGGCGCGGATCGCTTCGATGAAGGTGCGCGCCGCCTCGATGCAGGGTGCGGGGGTGATGGTGGCGATGAAGCGGCTGTGCTTGACGGTCTCTTCGACGCGGTGCGTCGTCGCAGGCACGGGATAGCGTTCGGGTGGCTTCATGTCACGCGCCGTGTCATGAGATGACGCGGTCGATCCACGCGACGGCGGCGTCGCGGATCTCTTCCATCACCTCGTCCGCCGTGCGGCCGGAGCGCTTGAGGACGGCGAAAGAATGGTCGCCGCCCTCGACGACGTGGAGGGTGGCGCGCGCGCCGAGTGCTTTGGTCACTTCCTTCATGAGTCCGAGGTCGGCGAGGGTGTCGCGCGTGCCCTGGATGAAGCACATGGGCACGTCCACCTCCGCCAGGTGCGCGGCGCGGTCGGTGCCGGACCTTCCGGGCGCGTGCAGGGGAAAGCCGAGGAGGACGAGGCCGCGCACACCCGCGAGCCGCTCCTTGGCCTGCGCCTGCGAGGTCATGCGCCCGCCGAGCGACTTGCCGCCGGCCACGCGTGGCAGGTCGGGCGCGAGACGCGCCGCTTCGTCGTTGGCCGCGCGCACGGTGGCGTGGAGGATGCCGGGGGCGTCGGGGCGCTTGCCACCCGCTTCGACGTAGGGAAACTGGTAGCGGAAGGTCGCGATGCCGGCCGTGGCGAGCGCGGCCGCGACGGCTTCCATGAAGCGGTGGCGCATGCCGGCGCCGGCGCCATGGGCGAGCACGTAGAGGGCGCGCGCGTCGCTCGGGCGCGTCATGATGCGGCTCACCGCGCCGATGCGCGGCGACACCTCGAACCGGCCGCTTTCCTGGATGATCTCGCTCACCGCACGTAGCTGGCCGCGTTGATGTCGATGGACGTTCCGGTGGCGTGGTCGGCCAGGCCGCTGGCCAGGAGTACGGCCAGCGGCGCGATGTCGCGCGGCTCGGTGAGGCGATCGAGGGCCACGTCCTTCATGGCGATCTCCTCGCCGTAGCGGCGGATGAAATCGTCGGCCATCTCCGTGCGCGTGAAGCCGGGCGCGAGTACGAAGGCCTTCACACCGTCCTTGCCCATTCCGCGCGCGATGGACCGCGCCAGCGCCACCATGCCGCCCTTGGAGGCGGCGTAGGCGAGGTACTCGGGCGTGTCGCCGCGAAAGGCGGCGCGCGAGGCGACGAAGACGATGCGCCCGCCGCCGCGCGTGCGGAAGTGCGCGATGGCCTCGCGCGAGAGCACGCCCGCGGCGAGGAGGTTGACGCGCATCGTGCGCTCCCACTTCTCGCACCACGCGTCGATGGGCTCGTCGAGCGGCGAGTCCAGCGCGGTCCCCGCGTTGTTGACGAGCACGTCGATGGCGCCCAGCGCGGCCACCGCGTCGGCGAAGAGGCGCGCACACTGTTCGGGGTCGTCGAGATCGGCCATGAGCGCGATCGACCCCGTGCCCGCGGCGGCCACTTCGTCGGCCGCTACGCGCTCGCGGCGGTAGTGCACGGCCACGCGCGCGCCCGAGGCGATCATCGCCTCCGCGATGGCGCGGCCGATGCCGCGGCTGGCGCCGGTGACGAGCGCGGTCTTGCCGGTAAGATCGACGTGCATGCGCTTCCTCGCGTGGTTAGAAGTCGAGCGTCTCGTCGTCCACGGCGGCGGGGTCGTCCTCGCGCCCCATGCGCTGCTCCTGCTCGGGGGTGATGCGCCGCCGACCCGCGTAGCCCCCGTCGGTCTCGTGCCAGTAGCGCAGCGTGCCCTCGCCGATGCGCCAGCACAGGTACACCCAGCGCCCCTCGTACGTGGTCGGAAAGTCGATCAGGCCGTTCTCGATGCCGCCCATGGGAAAGCGCAGTCCCCGGCGCACGATCCCGTCCTGCACGAGGCGCTCGATCTCGCTCACCGAGCCGCCGTATCCGCGGCGGTGGCGGAGGTATTCGTGGTAGTCCGGGTTGTCTTCGTCGGCCACCGCGTTGCCCCACAACAGCCCCAGCACCTCGAGCCGGCGCGCGTGCGCGCGCGCCTCTTCCTTCATGCTCGCGATCGACTGAAACACGCCCTCGAGGAGCGGGACGAGTGCGTTGGCCTCTTCGACGGTGAATGCTCTGCGCGTCATGGTGTTCGCGGCGCGGCTCGGGCGCGCGCGCGTTCTATTCTAGGCGCGGGGCGTACCCATGGCAAGGGGTGGACGGCACGGCTCACGGCCGCTCAGAGGAGCCCGGAGCCAAGGGCCAGAGAGAGCACCACGAGGAGGATGGCCACCGTGGTCTGGATCCAGCGCATCGACACCTTGGGCAGGAGCGAGCGCCCCGCGAGCGCCCCGACGAAGGCGGCCAGCGTGGCGGCGAGCATGGGACCCGCCGCCCGCGCGCCGCGCAGCGCGTCCAGGCGGTCGGCGTACACGACCAGTCTCGTGATGTCCACCAGGCACGCGATGGCCACGCCGGTGCCGACGAAGCCCCGCGCGTCGAGGCCGCAGCGCAGGAGGAAGGCGCTGCGCAGCGCGCCCTGGTGGCCGGAGAGGCCGCCGAAGAAGCCGCTCAACACACCGCCCAGCGGCAGGTAGCGCGGGCCGAGCGAATAGCGCTCGATGTGTGGCAGCCCCTCGACTAGCGCGAAGGCCGCCATGAGGCCGGCCACCACGAGCTTGAGCGGTGTGACGATCATGGCGCGCTCGCCGAGCGACCATTCGGCGAGCGGCGCGAGGTCGGTGAGCCGCACCAGAAGGGCGGCGCCGGCAAAGCTGGCGACGATCGCCGGGAGACCGAAGCGCCACACCACGGGCCGGCTTGCGAAGCGTCCCACGAGCCCCAGTTTGAAGAGGCTGTTGGCCAGGTGCACCACCGCGGTCATGGCCACGGCGAGGCCGGGCGGAAAGAAGGCGGCGAAGGCGGGCAGGAGCAGTGTCCCCAGGCCGAACCCGGAGAAGAACGTGAGCGCGGAGGCCAGGAGGGCGACGGCGCAGACGACGGCGTACTCCCACACGCGCTACCCCGCCCCGAAGCGATACGGCGGGCGCGCGACGCCGCGCTCGGTCACGATGGCGCTCACCAGGTCCGCCGGCGTGACGTCGAACGCCGGGTTGTAGACGCGCGCGCCGGCCGGCACCACCGCGCGCCCCGCGAACGCGCGCACCTCGTCGCCCGCACGCTCCTCGATGGGAATGCGCGTGCCGTCGGCGAGCGCGGGGTCGATGCTGCTCGAGGGCGCGGCCACGTAGAAGGGCACGCCGAAGTGGCGCGCGGCGAGCGCCACGGCCAGCGTGCCGATCTTGTTGGCCGTGTCGCCGTTGGCGGCGATGCGGTCGGCGCCGACCACCGCGCAGGAGACCTTGCCCGCCGCCATGAGCGAGGCGGCGGCGCTGTCGACGAGGACCGTGGCGGGCACGCCCGCGCGCGCGCACTCCCAGGCGGTGAGCCGCGCGCCCTGCAGGAGCGGCCGCGTCTCGTCGGCGTAGACGTGCACGTGTTTTCCCGCCGCCACCGCCGAGAACACCACGCCCAGCGCGGTGCCGAAGCCGCCCGTGGCCAGCCCCCCCGTGTTGCAGTGCGTGAGCACCGCCGCGCCGTCGTCGACGAGCCCCGCGCCGTGCGCGCCCAGGGCGCGGCACATGGCGATGTCCTCGTCGAGGATGGCGTCGGCTTCGACCATGAGCGCGGCGAGCATCGCGCGCGCGGCGCTCCACTCGCGCTGCCACACGCGCGCCATGCGCGCCAGCGCCCAGCCCAGGTTGACCGCCGTCGGACGCGTGGCGGC
>JAOTVO010000214.1 GCA_029863355.1 Candidatus Krumholzibacteriia bacterium | reverse complement strand
CGCCGGGGTTCTGGAGCACGTACGCGGGCTGTGGGTACACGTTGACGCCGTTCACGACATGGGAGGCGGCGATCTGGGCCTCCAGGGTCACGGAGTCGCAGGCCGGGACGGCGATGTACGTCGTAATGACCGGCACCTCGGGCAGGCCCGGCACGCCGTAGGGCCGGGTCTTCTCGAGGTCGAGCCGGTGGTAGGTGACGCCCGCATCGGAGACGGGCCGCAGGATGGGGTCGCTTACGCGGAAGCGCAGCTGGATGGAGGCCTCGCTGGAGTGAGCGACGAGGCAGCGCGGCGAGGCGGTCTTCGGCACATTACCCCCCCCTGTGCAGAACTGTGGCGGTGGGCGGCGGGGATGGAGAGCAGGCCGAGGGAAAGGCAGACCCCGAGGGCGGCGCGGAAAAGCGAGCCGGCGGGCGCGACGGAAAGGTGGTGTCGCATGGCTCCCCCTCCTATGGGTGGATGGTCGGGGGAATTGTACCAGACGGGAAGGTCTCGTGTCAATCGATGTCTTCCGCGTTACCCCCGCGCCAGAGGCGCAAGGAACGGGTTCGCGCGCTTTTCCCAGCCGATCGTGGTGTCGGGTCCGTGGCCGGAGTGGACGATGGTGTCCTCGCCAAATTGGGACTTGACACGTATGCATCAATAGTGCATATTGATGCATATGAGAACCACCCTGAACATCGACGACGAGCTGCTGCGTCGAGCCGCCGAGCTGACTGGCGTAACAGAAAAGACATCCCTGGTTCGCTTCGGCCTCGAGGCGTTGATTGCCCAAGCCAGCGCTCGACGCCTCGCCGCGCTCGGGGGAAGCGAGAAGAAGCTCCGTCCGATACCGCGACGCCGGCCCGGTGGGCGATCGTGATCCTTGCGGACACGTCCGTGTGGATCGACCATTTCCGGCGGGGCAATGAGCGGCTCGAGAGCCTACTGAACGAAGGGGCCGTGCTTCGCCATCCCTTCGTGGTCGGCGAGCTGGCTTGCGGCAATCTGCGCCGGCGCGACGAGATCATCACGCTGCTTCGCGTCCTGCCTGCGGCGGAATCGGTGAGCGACGAGGAGGTGCTGGCCTTCGTCGAACGCCACGAGCTGTACGGCCAGGGGCTCGGCTGGATCGACGTTCATATACTGGCGTCGGCGAAGCTCAGCAAGTCTAGCCTGTGGACGCTCGACCGATCACTTGCCCGTGCGGCCCGAAAACTCGACGTCTCCGCCTAAACCATCTGCCCGCCCCTACGCTCCTACTATCCGCGCGCCAGCGGGGCCAGGAACGGGTTCGTGCGCTTTTCCCAGCCGATCGTGGTGTCGGGTCCGTGGCCGGAGTGGACGATGGTGTCGTCGGCCAGGGGCAGGAAGCGGTTGCGGAGGGTGTTTATGATGGTGTCGTAGTCGCCGCCGGGGAGGTCGGTCCGTCCGATGCTGCCCTGGAAGAGCACATCGCCGACGACGATGTGCGCGGGGGAGGCGCCGTCGAAGAGGGCGCAGACGCTGCCGGGGCTGTGGCCGGGTGAGAGGAGGATGCGCGCGCGCAGGTTCCCCACCTCGAGGATCTCGCCGTCTTCCATGTAGCGATCGATGGCTGCGCGCCCGGGCGCGGAGAGGCCGAACATGGCGGCCTGCGTCTCCACCATCTCGTAGATGGGCAGCTCGGCGCGGTGCATGAGCACGGGCACTTTCAGCGCCGCGGCCACCTCGGGGAGTGCCGACACGTGATCGAGGTGGGCGTGGGTGCAGACGATGGCGGTCACCTTCGCGCCGAGTTTGTTGATTGCTTCGAGAATGCGCTCGTCCTCGTCGCCGGGGTCGAAGAGCGCGGCCTGTCCGGTCTCGTCGCAGGAGACGATGTGGCAGTTGCTCTGGAACGGCCCCACGCTGAGTGTGTCGACGCGGATCATGGTGGGGGCATTGTAGCACGCGTGCTATGCTGGGGCCATGCCCGACATACTGCGGAACGAGTTCTCCTGGTCGGTCTCGCG
The DNA here is from genome assembly GCA_029863355.1 of Candidatus Krumholzibacteriia bacterium. The sequence goes on along the minus strand of JAOTVO010000214.1, from coordinate 2,897 downwards.
CGACAGGGTCTTCGACGAGTGCCCAAGGGAGTACTACTACCATTACTACGGCTCGTGGGGCGGTTGGGAGGATATGGCGCCGGAGCGGGTGCGCGAGATCTATGTGCTCAAGCAGCTCAAGCACCGGCCGATGTGGATCGGCGAGGTGGTGCACGACTGCATCCGGCACTCGCTGCGCAACCTCTCGCGCGGCATCCCGGTGATCCCTTTGCCAGAGATCCTCTCCATCACGCGCGACCGCATGCGCACGGACTTCCGCAACTCGCGCGACAAACGTTACTGGCGCGTTCCGAAGCTCTGCGGGCTCTTCGAGCACGAGTACGAAGTTCCGGTGAGCGACGACGAGTGGCGCGCGACGGCCGCACACGTGGACCGGTGCCTGGAGACGTTCTACCGCTCCGAGGCCTACGCCCAACTCGCCGCCCTGCGGCCGGACGACTTCCTGGAAGTCGAGGAGCTGCGGCGCTTCGAGCTGGACGGCTTCACCGTCAACATCAAGCTGGACTGCGCCATCCGCGAGACGGACCGGATCGTGGTCTGGGATTGGAAGACGGGCCGCCGGGAGAGCGCGGGCAGCCAGCTGCAGATGGCCTGCTACGCGTACTACGCCTCCACGCGCTACGGCATCCCGGTCCACCGGGTGACTCCCCGCCGCTTCGAGCTCTACACGGGGACGGTCCACGAGGACGCCCTGGGCGAGCGGGCCCTGGACGAGCTCCTGGGCTACATACGCGGCAGTATCAAGGACATGCGCGCGCTCCTGGACGAACCGGAGCGGAACCTCGCCCGCGAGGAGCGCTTTACGCAGGTGGCCCGCCGGGAGATCTGCGCACGGTGTAGCTTCCTGCGGGTGTGCCAGCCCCCGCTCCCGCCCGCCGCCCCGCCCCATTCGGCGCGCTAGGTACGGTCTCGCTTGTGGCGGGCCGGACAATCGCGTATAAAAGGAGTGGCCGGTCCCCGGCGGCAACCCGGAGGAATCCGCCATGATCGAGTACATACCCGGACTGGAGAGGGTCCCCGCGGCCGAGTCGTCGCTCAGCTTCATCGACGGCGAGAAGGGGATCCTGGAGTACCGCGGCATCCGCATCGAGGACCTCGCGGAGAACTGCACCTTCGACGAGGTGTGCTTCCTCCTGCTCGAGGGGCGCCTGCCCACCGCCTCGGGGCTGGACGAGTTCACGAGGCGCGAACGCGAGGCACGCCAGCTCGACCCGTACATGGTCGACCTGATCCGCTGCCTGCCCAAGGACGCGCACCCCATGGCGAAGTTGCAGACGTGCGTCTCCGCCATGGGCATGTGGATGGGTCCGCTGGGCATGTACAACGACGAGACGCGCATGGAGTGGGCGATCCGTTTCATCGGGCGCTTTCCCTCCATCATCCCGGCCATCCACCGCACGAGCGTGGGCCGCGACATCGTCGAGCCCGACGTGACGTTGGGGCGCTCGTCCGATTTCCTGCGCATGCTCACCGGCGAGGCGCCGGACCCGCGCATCGCCAACACGCTCAACGTGGCGCTCATCCTGCACGCCGAACACGCGATGAACGCTTCTACCTTCGCCACGCGCGTGGTGGCCTCGACAGAGTCTGAGCCGGGCGCGGCCATCGCGGCGGCCGTGGGCAGTCTGGCCGGACCGTTGCACGGCGGCGCCAACGAACGCGTGATCGGGATGCTGGAGGAGATCGGTTCGGTGGAGGCGGTGCAGCCGTGGTTCGAGAAGAAGATGGCGAACCAGGAGAGGATCATGGGCATGGGCCATCGCGTGTACAGCACGAAGGACCCGCGCGCCACTATCCTACAGGGCCTCTGCCACAAGATCCCCGAGGTCAAGAGCGGCACGCGCCTCTGCGACATCGCCATGGAGCTGGAGCGTCTGGCGGTGCCCGAGCTGGGTCGCAACGGTATCTACCCGAACGTGGACTTCTACTCGGGGATCCTCTACCACCAGATCGGCATCCCCACGGACCTCTTTACGTCGGTCTTCGCGCTGGCGCGCATCGCGGGATGGATGGCGCACTGGATGGAGCAGATGCGGCGCAACCGCATCTTCCGCCCGACCCAGATCTACAAGGGGCCGCGCGATGTGCCCTTCACACCCATGGACAGGCGCGGATAGGCAGGGCATCCAGGTGCCGCTCATCGGGGCCGCCTCGCGCTGCGGGGCGGCTCGGCTTTTTTGGACGCGTCGCTTGGATGGGCGAGGACGCGGAGCGGGGCGGGTGAGATTCCCCGATGTCGCGCGCGCGGCGGCCGCGCAGGCGCGACGCGGCGAGCCGGGGAGCGCTTCGCCGAGTCGGGAGACGGCTCCGCAACACCCGTGTAATGCATTGCCATTGTTATAGATGCGGGCTCGAACCCCGCCCCTCCCCGCCTTCCGCCCGGGCGCGCCGCGGGACGGCGCGTCCGGGCGGTGTTCGTGGTACGCCCATTGCAATTCTCACGGGGCGTAAGCACGAACCGAGCGCCGGAGGCTGCCATGCTCAACCCGATCACCCTCATCAATCCGACGCTTGCCGAGGAGGGCATCCTCGTCACCCGCCCGATCCACGCGGACCAGTCCGATATCCTCTCGCCCGACGCGCTGCGCTTCGTGGCCACCCTCTCCCGCCGCTTCGCGCACCGCCGAGACGAGTTGCTGAAGCTGCGCGCCATCCGCCAGCGCGAAATCGACAGGGGACACTTCCCCGACTTCCTCCACGACACGCGCGCCATTCGTGAGTCGGCGTGGCAGGCGCCGCCGGCGCCGCACGACCTCTCGGACTGCCGCGTCGATATCGCCGACCCCGCCCGGCGCGAAGCGGTGACCGGCGCGCTCGCCGCGGATAGCACGGCCTGCGTGGTTGACTTCGAGGACACTTTCTCGCCCACCTGGCAGAACTGCGTGCAAGCGCAGGCG
>JAOTVO010000011.1 GCA_029863355.1 Candidatus Krumholzibacteriia bacterium | reverse complement strand
AGCAGCCCGCCCGTTGGCAAGAGCCTATTGATGCGCCCCAAAACGGCAGGCAGGTCTTCGACCAAGTGCAGGAAGCTGAAGGCAAGTACCCGGGTATAGCCGTGTGCGTCTAGCGATCGGTCGAAAAGATCAGTCGAGGCAAAGGTTACGTTGCCCGGAGAATGGGCAGTCGCCTTCTCCGTGGCCATGGCGATCATGTTGGTCGATGTGTCGATTCCATGGACGCGCTGAACGCAGGGCGCGATATCAAGACTGAACTCGCCTGATGCACAGCCAAGATCCAACACGACATCTGAGGCGGAGAGCAGCGATTTCGTACTCTCAATTGTTTGCATGTAGACGGCATCGTGTTTTTCAATCTCGTCGTTGTATTTCTTGGCCCGTTTATCCCAAAATCCCGTCGTCATGCCTTCGGTTTCTCCTGCAATGGCACTGCATCACTCATCGGTCGAAAGATTGTGTAAGGCCGCATAACGGTTGGGTTCAGCGGCGCGGTTTGCCGCGTACGCTGGAACCCTTTGTTCGCAGATTCAGTGTTTCTGAAATTGCAAAAAGAGCTCGTCACAGTTGAGATGATCAATGGCGTCCAGATCCTCTTTTGACAAGCCGTCACAGTTCGCCAGATTCTTTGAAACCAAGGGCGCCAGTTTCGCCGCAAATGGAAAGTCAGTGCCGAACACGATTCTGTGGCAACCGACGAATTCGACCAGTGCTTTAATTGCTTCCTGGTCGCGGTAGTGGCGCGAGGCGGGAAACACCCATTGCCACGCCCATTCGCGCTCGGCGCTGGGGGCCTTACGCGCGAAGGCGTCGGGGAGAGTGACGGCGCCGAGGCCGTCCTGGATGTCCTTCTGGTGCAAGCGGTGCACACGGCCTACGTGAGCACGCAGTTCATCCGCGAGGCTCGCAGGCAGCATGGTCACCCGATCCCTTCGGCCCTTGCCATCGTGCACCCTGATCTCGCGGCGTTCGAAGTCCACGTCCTTCACGCGGAGCTGGCAGCACTCGCTGAGCCTGAGGCCGGTTCCGTACATGAGGGCGGCCATGAGGCAGGAAACGCCGCGCATCCGCTCGAGTGCGGCCCGCACTTCGGAAGGCGTCAGCACGACGGGCAGGCGCGCGGGACGCTTGGCGCGCTCGATACCGTCGATCCAGCCGATGTCCATCTGGAGGACGTGGCGATAGAGGAACAGAATGGCGCTCAGGGCCTGGTTCTGCGTCGAGGGTGCGACGCGCGTGGTGGAAGCGAGGTGCGAGAGGAAAGCGCGCACCTCATCGGCGCCCATCTCGCGGGGATGGCGGAGCCGATGGAACCGGACGAAGCGGCGCGCCCAGTGGACGTAGAGTTTCTCGGTCGAGCGGCTGTAGCCCCGCAGGCGCACGGCGAGGCGAATCTGTTCGAGGAGCCGAGGCGGTTGCGAAGATGCGGGCGCGAGTGGACGGGTGCGATACCGGGGTGCCGGTTCGTGAAGGAGAATTGAGACGGCTCGGGGGCTCGGTGCTCCCCGCCACGAGCTGAGGTTCATTGCTCGCTCTCCCTTTTCAGGCCGGGGCTTTCGAGGGCGGAGTATAGGCGAGGGATGGGTTGGGTGTCCACCCGGAACTAGCCGATGAGCATGGCGTCGCCGTAGCTGTAGAAGCGGTAGCGCTGCTCGACGGCTTCGCGGTACCAGGCGAGGATGCGCTCGCGGCCAGCGAAGGCGCAGACGAGGAGGAGGAGGGAGGATTGGGGGAGGTGGAAGTTGGTGAGGAGGGCGCCGACGACCTGGAAGGGGTAGCCGGGGGTGATGAAAAGGTCAGTTTGGGCGTCGTGGTCTTGGGGATCGGCGTCGAGGCAGCCGCGCGCGGCGAGGGTCTCGAGGGTGCGCGTGACGGTGGTGCCGACGGCGATGATCCTTCGCTTCTCGCGTCGCGCGGTCTGGAGGCGTTCGATGGTGCGCGCGTCAATCTGGAAGCGCTCGGCGTGGAGGCGGTTCTTCTCGATCTCCTCTTCCTCCAGGGGTTGGAAGGTGCCCACGCCAACGTGGAGGACGAGCGAGAGGACTTCGACGCCGCGACTCTGCAGGGTTTGCAGTAGCGGCGGGTCGAAGTGGAGGCCGGCGGTGGGTGCGGCGACGGAGCCGGGGGCTTGGGCGAAGACGGTCTGGTAGCGCGCGCGGTCGTCGGGGCGGTCGGCGCGGGTGATGTAGGGCGGCAGGGGCACGTGGCCGATGGCGTCGAGGGCGGCTTCGACGGTGGCGTGGGGAGAGGCATCGAGGCGGAGGATGGCTTCGCGCTCGCCGGTTCGCTCGACGAAGCGAAACGCGGTGGTTCCGTCTTCGGCCTTAAGTGTCTCGCCTGGGTGCAGGCGGCCGAGCGGCTTCACCCACGCGATGAAGTCACGATCATCGATGGGGTCGAGGAAGAGGGCCTCGACCTTGCCACCGGTGGAACGGGTGAGCAACAGGCGCGCGGGCACGACGCGGCTCTTGTTGACGACGAGCACGTCGCCCTCTCGTAGATACTGGGGCAGGTCGCGAAAGGTCGCGTGCACGGGCGCGCCGGCGGCGCGGTCGCACACCATGAGGCGGCTCGCTGCTCGGTCGGCGGTGGCTTCCTGCGCGATGAGTTCCGGAGGGAGTTCGTAGTCGAAGTCGGAGAGGCGCATGGCGCCTACAGGAGCCGCTGCGCGTCGTCGCCGCCGGTCTTGCCGGTGAGGCCGAGGTGCGAGAGCGCGAGCGGGGTGGCCACGCGGCCGCGGGGGGTGCGCTGGAGGAAGCCTTCCTGTATGAGAAACGGCTCGTAGACGTCCTCGATGGTCTCGGTCTCCTCGCTCACGGCCACGGCGAGGGACTGGATACCGACGGGTCCGCCGCCGAACTTGGTCACGATGGACTCGAGGATGCGCCGGTCCATCTCGTCGAGGCCGCGCGTATCGACGCGCAGGCGGCCGAGGGCGTAGTCGGCGGCGGCGAGGTCGATGGTGTTCTTGCCCTCGACCTGCGCGAAGTCGCGCGCGCGCTTGAGCAGGCGGTTGGCGATGCGCGGGGTGCCGCGCGAGCGGCGCGCGATCTCGCGCGCGCCGTCCTCGCTCACCTCGATATCGAGGATGCCGGCGGAGCGCTTGACGATGGTGCAGAGGTCGTCGTGGGTGTAGTAGTCGAGACGAAACACGATGCCGAAGCGGTCGCGCAGCGGTGCCGTGATCATGCCGGCGCGCGTGGTCGCACCCACGAGGGTGAAGGGCTCGATGTTCAACGTGTAGTGGCGCGCGCTGGGCCCCTTGTCCACGATGAGCTCGCACTTGAGGGAGTCCATGGCCTGGTACATGTGTTCCTCGAGGATGCGCGGCAGGCGGTGGATCTCGTCGATGAACACGGTCTGGTTTTGCTCGATGTGCGAGAGGACGCCGAGGAGCTCGGCGGCGTTCTGGAACGCGGGACCGGACGTGGTTTTGATGGGCACCTCTAGCTCGCTGGCGATGATGTGCGCGAGCGTGGTCTTGCCGAGCCCGGGCGGGCCGTAGAGGAGCACATGGTCGAGGGCCTCGCCGCGCTGGCGCGCCGCCTGCACGAAGACGGCGAGGTTCTCCTTGACCTCGGTCTGGCCGACGAAGTCGGCCAGCCGCCGCGGGCGCAGGATGGCGTCGCTCTTGGCGTCGTCCTCCCAGGGGCGCGGGCTGGTGATGCGCTCTTCATCTGTCATGGCATCGCTGGGGCTACCGCCCTGCGGCATACCTTAACGCCTCGCGCACCACGTCGGCAACGCTTTGCTCGGAATCGGGCCGCCAGTTCATCTTCTCCAGCGCGGCGTCGGCCGCCGGGCGCGTCATGCCCAGCGAGGTGAGGGCGGCCACCACCTCGTCGCGCAACGACGAGGCACCGGTCGCGGCGGGCGCGGGGCCGGCGGCGGCGAGGTCGTCGAGCTTGTCGCCCAGCTCCATTACCAGGCGCTCGGCGGTCTTCTTGCCCAGGCCGGGGAGCTGCTTGAGGAAGCCGGCGTCGCCGCCGCGGATGGCGTCGACGATGCGCCCGGCCGGGTGCAGCGAGAGGACGGAGAGGGCGAGCTTGGGCCCGACGCCGGTGACCTCGATGAGCTTGAGGAACAGCTCCCGGTCGGCGCGCTCGAGGAAGCCGAAGAGCACCATGCGGTCATCGCGCACCTGCACGAAGGTGTGGAACTCGACGGGCGCATCGTCGGGGCGCAGGCGCTCGCGGTCCTTATCGGGGATGGCGAGCTCGTAGCCCACCCCCCCCACGTCTACCACGCACGGGCGCGCCGAGATCAGCTTGCCGCGCAGGCGCGCGATCATGCCAGGCTCCACTGCCGGTGTTTGAAGGCGTGGCAGACGGCGACGGCCAGCGCGTCGGACTCGTCGGCGTCCGCGGGCGGGGGCTCGAGCGAGAGCAGCTTGCCCAGCATGTAGTTCACCTGCGATTTGTGGGCCGCGCCGTTGCCGGTAACGGACTGCTTCACTTCGCGCGCCGCGTACTCGAACACGGGCAGCCCGGCGTTCACCGCGGCCAGGATCGCCGCCCCGCGCGCTTCGCCCAGCACGAGCGCGCTCCGGGGATTCTTGTGGTAGAAGACTCCTTCGATGGCGAAGTGCGTGGGCTCGAGCTCGCGGATCACGCGCGCCAGACCGGCGTAGATCCCGTGCAGTCGCTCGAAGCGCGACGCGCGAGTCGCCGCCCGGATGGTGCCCGAGGCGACGTAGCAGAGGTCGTCGCTCTCGCCGGCCACGAGCCCGTAGCCGGTGCACGCGCTTCCGGGGTCGACGCCGAGAATCCGGTACATGGCGTTTCCACTATCCTTCTTGCAAGATCTCGTCGGGGATGTCGAAGTTAGCACTCACGCGCTGGACGTCGTCCAGGTCCTCCAGCGCCTCCATCATCTTGAGAATCTTCTTGGCGCCCTCTTCGTCGAGCTTGACGGTCGTATTGGGCACGCGCTCCAGCTCCGCCGATTCGAAGGGGATGTGCCGCTCCCCCAGCGCGACCGACACCCGGTGCAGCTCCGTGGGCGCGCAGGTCACCTCGAAGACGTCGCCCTCCTGCCGCACGTCGTCGGCGCCGACCTCGAGCGCGGCGCCCATGAGCGTCTCCTCGTCCACGCGCTTGGTACTCACGCGGATCACGCCCTTGACCTCGAAGTTCCACGCCACGCAGCCGGTCTCGCCCAGGCTTCCGCCGTGCTTGCCCAGCGCGTGGCGCACCTCGGCGGTGGTGCGGTTGCGGTTGTCGGTGAGCGCGTCGATCATGAGTGCGACGCCGCCCGCACCGTAGCCCTCGTACGTGATCTCCTGGTAGCCGGCGCCTTCGGCTTCACCCGCGCCCTTCTTGATGGCGCGCTGGATGTTGTCGTTGGGCATGTTGTTCGACTTCGCCGCCTGGATGGCCAGGCGCAGCCGCGGGTTGCCCTCGGGGTCGGCGCCGCCCACGCGCGCCGCCACCGTGATCTCACGGATGAGCTTGGTGAAGACCTTGCCGCGCGTCGCGTCGGTCTTGGCCTTCTTGTGCTTGATCGACGACCACTTGGAATGACCGGACATCGCCCCGCGCCCCTATTTCTCCTCTTCGCGCTGTTTCTTGGCCTCTTCGACGATCTTTTCCTGCTGGTCGTGCGGCACGACCTCGTAGTGCGAGAACTCGCGCGTGTGCGATCCGCGCCCCTGCGTCATGGAGCGCAGGTGCGTCGAGTAGCGGTACAGGTCGGCCTGCGGTACCTGAGCGGTGATCACGGTGAATTTCCCCTGGGTTTCGGTGCCCTGGATGCGTCCGCGCCGACCGCTGAGGTCGCCCATCACGTCGCCCATGAACTCCTCCGGCACCTTTACTCCGATGTTCAGGATGGGCTCCAGCAGCACCGGCCCGGCGCCCTGCACCGCCGCCTTGAAACCGATCGAAGCGGCCGTCTTGAACGCCTGCTCAGAGGAGTCCACCGTGTGGTAGCTGCCGTCGTACAGGGTCACCCTCACGTCCACCATCGGGTAGCCGGCGATCACACCGTTCCCCATCGTCGCCACCACACCCTTCTCCACCGCGGGGATGAACTTGCCCGGCACCACACCACCCACGATGCCGTTGACGAACTCGAACTGCTCGCCGCGCGGCAAGGGCTCCAGGCGCAGCCACACATCCCCGAACTGCCCGCGCCCACCCGTCTGCTTCTTGTGCCGTCCCTGGGCCTCGGCGCTCCGGGTGATCGTCTCCTTGTAGGGAATACGCGGCTTCTCCAGGAGCACCTCCACGCCGTAGCGCTCCTTGAGCCGGTGCACCAGGATCTCCAGGTGCATCTCGCCCTGTCCGGAGATGACCGTCTGCCGCGTCTCCTTGCTCACCTTGACCTCGAAGGTCGGGTCCTCGTCGGCCAGGCGGTGGAGCCCGGTGCCCATCTTCTCCTCGTCCGCCTTGGCGGCGGGCAGGATGGCGGAAAAGACCGACGGACTGGGCAGCTCCGTCGGCGCCAGCTTGGCGCCCTTCTTCTCCGCCAGCGTATCGCGCACCTTGGTCGCCTTGAGCTTGACGACGGCGCCGATGTCGCCCGCCCCCACCTTGGTGGTGTCGTCGCGGTGCTTGCCCCTGACGAAGTAGAGCCCGCCCAGGCGCTCCGCCTGGTCGCGCGTGGTGTTGTGGACGTCGTGGCCCGCCTCCAGCGCACCGCCGTATACGCGGAAGAAGAGCATGTCGCCCACGTGCGGGTCGGAGACGTTCTTGAACACATACGCGCACGGCGCACCCGAGGGGTCGGTGGCAACGGCTTCGCCGCCGGCGGTCGCCCGCTTGCCCGCCGTTGCCGGCGGCAGCAGGTCGACGATCGCGTCGAGCAGCGGCGCGCCGCCCATGGCGTGGGCGCCCGCCGCGCAGAAGATCGGCAACAGATCACCCTCGCGAACGCCCGCGGCCAGACCGCGCGCGAACTCCTCGTCGGTGAGCGTTTCGGTCTCCAGGTACTTCTCCATGAGCGCCTCGTCCGACTCCGCAGCGCTTTCCATCAATTCCTTGCGCAGCGACGCCGCGCGCGCCTCCAGATCGCTCGGCACCGGGATCTCCTTGGGCGTGCCGCGCTCGTCGCGCGCGAGCTCGTACGCCTTCATCGCCACCAGGTCGACCAGGCCGCGGAAGTCATCGCCGTGCCCGATGGGCAGATGAAACGCGCGCGCGCCCCCGCCGAAGGCCTCCCGCACCTGCTCCACGCAGGCGTCGAAGTCGGCGTGCTCCTTGTCCATCTTGTTGACGACCAGCAGGGCGGGCAGTCCCCGGTCGCGCAGGAAGCCGAAGACCTTATCCGTGCCCACTTCGACACCGCCGTCGGCGCGCAGCACGACCAGCCCCGCGTCGCACACGTCCAGCGAGAGCAGCACCTCGCCCACGAAGTCCTCGTAGCCCGGCGCGTCGATGAAGTTGATCTTCACGTCGCGGTGCTCACAGTGGGCCACACCGGAATGGATCGTGATCTGCCGCTCGATCTCCTCCTTCGTGTAGTCCATCGTCGTGTTACCGTCCTCGACCCGCCCGACGCGCGCGATGGCGCCCGCCGCGAAAAGCAAGGCGTCGGTCAGCACCGTCTTGCCGGTGTCCTGATGACCGACGATGGCCACGTTGCGGATGTTGTCGGGAGCGTACTCCTTCACGATCTTCCTCCTCGGATGGGGCGGCGCCGCGCAGCCGCAAGCGCCCGCCAGGAAACGCGTTAGCGGGGGACCAAAGACGTCGATATTAGCACCCGGGGCGCCGCCCTGTCAATCGCCCGACGCCCTAGCTGATTCCCGCTACCACCGCTCCCAGAATGCTCGTGGCCACGTAGATGAGCCACCAGGGCACCACCACGGCGACGGCCCGGCCGCGCGTCATGCCGAAGACGTGGGCCACGCCCATGCCCACCAGCGCGAGGCTCCAGAGGCTGAAGGGCTCGATGGTGCTCAGAGCCCCCTCGAGGACCTTGCTGTCCGGCGGCGCCAGGAAGCGCAGGTTGGCGAAGGCCATCGCGTCGTTCTGCGAGCGGATGGCGTCGACGCCGCGCCCGCGCACGACGATCGTGGAGAGCACCTGACCCACGCCCGCCACGATGCTGGCGAACATCGTGATGGTGAAGTACTTCTTGAACGAGGCCTGCGGCGAAAGCAGCGTCACCACGATGTAGGTCAGCCCCGCGACGAGCGCGCCGATGGCCAGGAGTACCACCGGCGTGCCCAGCACCTGTACGAGGCCGAACTTGGCCATGATCTCGAGCTGGCGGTCGAGGTCCTCCGGCGAGAGGTTTCCCGCGTTGAGCGCGGCCACCGCGCGCTGAATGGGAAGGCCGATCACCCCCAGCACCGTGTACATCGCGGCCACCACGATGTAGGGCTGCCACCACGAGACGCGCCCCTCGCGGATGTCTGCGAAGACCTTGCTCGGCGAGACGAAGATCCACCCGATACGGTCGAGAAAGCTCATGTGCACCTCCCGGGCGCCTCGCGCCCTCCAGCGGTCGCCATCGTGCCCTCGGCCTCACCCCGCCGCCTCGGCCAGCGCGCGCAGGCGGCTCCAGAAATGCGCCGCGATCTCGGCCCAGTCGTGCCTCGCCGCCGCGGCCGCCGCGCGCGCGGAGAAGGCCCCCGCGCGCTCGCCATCGGCGCAGAGCGCTGCCAAGTCGTCGCAGGCACGCAGGAAGTCGTCGGCGCTCTCCGCCGCGTGGACCACGTCCGGATAGCGCGTCACCTCGTGGGAGAACGCGGTCGCCACCACGGGCAGCCCCATGGCCAGATACTCGTACATCTTGTTCGGGTTGACGCCGCGCGTGAGGGCGTCGTACCGGAACGGGATTACGCCGATCGTGAAGTCGTGGAGGACGCGCGGCACGTCTTCGTAGGCCACCGGCGGCCGCAGCGCGACGTTGGAGAGCCCGCGCAGCGGGGACAGGTCCACCCCCAGCATCTGCGGGCCCACCAGCACCACTTCCCAATTCGGGCGCTCGCGCGCCACGCGCGCGAGGAGCGCCACGTCCAGCCAGGGCGCGATGGCACCCACGTAGCCCAAGCGCACGCGTCCGTCCCCGCCGCGCGGCCCCAACGCACGGCGCACGGCGTCGAAGCGCGCGAACTCCACTCCGTTGCCGATCGTCTCCACGCCCGCGCTCCCACCCCGCACCGCCTCGACGCGCTCGCCCAGCGCGCGCGCGGTGACGAACACGGCTTGCGCCGCGCGGCACGCGTCGTTGAAGTAGTCTTGCGTCCACGGCGGCATGCCCGGGAAGTCGCCGTGGGCGTCGTTGCAGTCGTAGGCGAGCAGGCGGGCGCCGAAGCGGCGGGCCACGTTCACGGCGTAGACGTTGGAGAGCACGGCGACGGCCCTCTCTGCCGGCATCCCGGCCTCGCGCGAGAGACGGCGCGCGCGGGCGAGGGCGCGCGCGTCGATCGCGCGCCGCACCCAGCCCAGATCCACCAGGCGCCGCGCCGGTCCGCCGGGGACCGCTTTGACGAACGGCATCGTGGCCACGCCGATCCCCTCGGTCTCGCGCAGAGCGAAGCGGTTCTCACGCCCCCGCACGTAGGGCTCCAGATAGAGCAGGCGGACGTCCTCGGGACGCCGCCGGACGATCTGCTGCTTGCGCGTGCGCAGGTAGTCCCACTTGATCTCGGCGAACCAGACGACGTCCATACTCATTGTCTTGTAGCACAGGCGGCCGCGCTTTCCTACAATGACCGCGAGCCGGACCCTAGCCGCCCGGCCACCGAAACCGTGGAAGACCCCCTCGTCCAGAGCTCGCGCCTGCGCCGCGTCGCCTTCCTCATCGACGACCTCGGATACGGCGGCGCGCAAAAGCAGCTCCGGCTCCTCGTCGGCGCCCTGCGGGCGCACGCCGACGTGGAGGTGCACGTCCTCTCGACGATCACCGAGCCCTACGCGGATCTCATCCGGGCCTCGGGCGTGCCCGTCTTCTCCTACGCCCGCCGCTTCCGCAGCGACATCACGTTCTTCCCCTCCCTCCTGCGCGCGCTGTGGCGCTCCGGCGCCGGCGTGGTCCACGGCTTCCTCGACGCCGCCGACATCTACGCCTTCCACGCGGCGCGGACGATCCGCGCCGCCGCGGTGCTGTCCATCCAGAGCGACCGGATCACGGCGCCCGGTCCGCGCGCGGGCCTGCTGCGATACGCCCTGCGCCGCGCCGACGCGGTGACGGCGAATTCGGTCGCCGGACGCGACTTCCTGGCCCGCACGGTAGGCGTCGAATCCGATCGCCTCCACCTCGTCACCAACTGGATCGATATCCCCGCCTCGGCGCCCGGCGCCTCCCCCGAGCCGGTGGTGGGCTTCGCGGGGCGGCTGGTGACGTCCAAGCGCGCGGACCTGCTCCTGGAGGCCATGGTGCACGTGCGCCGCCGCGTCCCCGGCGCGCGTCTCGTCTTCCTGGGCGAAGGCCCCGAGCGCGCCGCGCTCGAGCGGCGGGCCAGCCGGGCGGGGCCGCCCGGCGCCGTCTCTTTCGAGGGTGCGGTGGCGAACGTGGAGTCCTGGCTCCCCCGCTTCGGCTGCGTGGCGATTCCGTCGGCGTTCGAGGGTCTGCCCAACGTGGCCGTCGAAGCCCTGGCCGCAGGCGTGCCCATCGTCGCGCTTCCGGTGGGCGATCTGCCCGACCTCGTGCGCGAGGGACGCACGGGCGCCCTGGTCCGGGAGGTGACGCCGGAAGCGCTCGGCGAGGCCATCGTGCGCGTGCTCGGCGACGAGGCGTTGCGCGAGGCAGCGCGGCGCGAGGGCCCGCTCCTGGCCTCCGAGCGCTTCTCGCTCCCGCGGGCCGCCGCGGCGTTCGCCGCCATCTACCGCGATGCCTGCGCCCAAAAGAAAACGGGGCGCCGCTGAGCGGCGCCCCGGGAGGTGAGGATTCCTCGCGGACGGATCCTCTTCCTGCTGGCTAGCTATCCTTCTTCTCCAGCTCCTTCTTGAGCTCGTCGAGCTCGCGGCGCAGATCGTCCATCTCTTCGCGCAGGTCGTTGTCGTCCCAGCGTTCGACGCGCACGCGCGGCGCGTGCACGCGGTGCCGGTTCATGTGCACGCGCGGCGCCCGGAGCGCGGCTTTCCACGCGTGACCGCTGTCGTCCATGGTCGCTTTGAGCGTCTGCTTCTTGCCCTTGCGCAGGAGCGCGATCTCGAACTCGTCGCCCTCCTCGAAGTCACCGAGCGCCTCGCGCAGGTCGTCGACGTCGCCGACCTCCTCGTCGCCGATCTTCTGGATCACGTCGCCTGCTTTCACGCCCGCTTCCTCGGCCACCGACTCCTCGTTGACCTCGAGCACCAGCACGCCCTCGCCCGGCTTGGCGCCGAAGTAACCGGCGAGATCCTCGTTGAGCTCGGCGGTGTGCACGCCCAGGCGCGGTCCCATCATGATCATCGCGCGCACGTGGCGCCCGGCGCGCGGCGCCCAATCCAGATCCGCCCAGTCGAAGTCGTCACCCGACCACGAGAAGAGCAGATCGTCCGGCTGCTCGCCCACGGCGAGCGTGACGCTGCGCGTTTTCCCGTCGCGGACCAGCTCGACCGAAACCTCGGTTCCCGGCTTCGTGTCCCGCACCAGGTCGCCCAGGTCGTCCGGCGACGCGACGGACTTGCCGGCGAACTTCACGATGACGTCGCCGTCCTCGATGCCGGCCTTCTCCGCCGGGCTATCGTCCGCGACGCCGCTCACGAGGACGCCCTTCTCGACCTCGACGTCGAGCCCCTTGCGCAGCTTCTTCGTGAGCTCCTGCATGTAGACGCCCAGGTATCCGCGGGATTTCTCGACGACCTTCTCGTCGTCGTCCTTGCCGCCCGGCAGGGCGACCGCGGTCGCCGCCAGCGCCACCGCCACGGCGGCCGCGGCCGCCAGGGCCAGCCGGTTCTGCATGGGCCATTTCATCTCATTCCTCCTCGGAAGGGGGGGGACCCCCGATTTCGTGCGTTCGTGCGCTTGTACACGCCTTGTAGACGTGGGTTCCCGCCCCCGGGTTGCAGGCGCGCGCGGCCGGCCCGCCGCCGGACAGCGCGGGGTGAACACGCAAGGTATTTTAAATCAACGACTTATGGCATGCGCCCCGCGTGCTTCCCGGCGCAGGCCGCCCACGATCAGGGCGGCGGCAACCGGGATCCACAGCAGGTAGCGGTAGCTGGTGGAGAGGAAGAGGGCGCTCGCCATCGCGGAGCCCATCGACACGACAACGTAATAGCAGAGCGGGCGCATCCACTCGCGGCCCGGCCATCGCTCGCGCGCGCCCGCGGCCGGGTGACGCAGCGCGGCGCCGAGCATGGTGAGGAAGGCGGCCAGCCCGAAGATACCCATGCCCACGAGCACTTCCATGTACGAGTTGTGTACAACGATGCGGATCCAGAGGTTGTAATCGCCGCGCACGATGAAGTTGCCCATGCCCACGCCGGTGAGCGGGTGCTGGGTGAAGAGCTCCCACGCCGTCTCCAGCGCGCGCATGCGCATCAGCACCGACCAGTCCCGGTTGACGTTGGAGACGACGTCGCCGAGCGCGAACACGCGCTCGAAGTAATAGCGGGGGCCGAGCAGGACGCCCACGGCCAGCAGGACGAGAACGGCGAGCCAGCCGCGCCGGCCGCGCACCTCGCGCGCCATCGCGCCGGCGGCGACGAGCGCCAGCGTGAAGACGGCGGCGCGTGAAAAGGTCGCGAACACGCCGACGACCAGCAGCACGACGCCCAGCGCGCACGCCAGGCGCAGCCACGCGCGCCGCGCGTCCCTCAGCGCCAGGATGCCGAAGGGCAGCGCCGCGCACAGGTAGGCCGCCGCCTCGTTGGGATCCCGGTGCAGTCCGGAGAAGCGAATCATGCCGATCGGGCCCGCCGTCACGACCTCCGTCCCCCGCCCCAGCGCATGCGACACGACGCCAAGAAGAATAGTCGCGACGCCGGCGGCGAACACCACGCGCGTCAGCGTGCGCAGCTGTTCTGCGCTGCGCACGAACTGGACCGTGACGAAGACGAGGACCAGCGCCTTGAGGTACGCGGCGAGGCGCAAGAGAGAGATATCGATGCGGTGGGCGACGAGCATGGACTGGATGCCCAGCGCGATGAACAGGCCCACGCCCCACCAGAAGGGATCATCGCGCAAGCGCGCGTCGGCGCCGCGCACGAGGTCGAGCAGGGCGGCCACGAAGAGCAGTGCGACCAGCGGCGCTGCCAGGGGCAAGTGCAGCAGCTGTCCCGCCCCCGCGAACACGTAGAAGACGATGGCGTACACGCCGAGAATCGGCCGCACCAGGACGGCGCAGCCGGCCGCCACCGCGGCGCAACCGGCCGCGGCCAGCACGACCAGCCGACCCCACCCCGCCTGGGGCGCAAAGACGAGCAGGACGATGGGCAGGACGGCGAGCGCCAGGAGCACGGCGCGCGGCCGGAGGCTGGTCTGGGAAAGGGCGCCGGTCATGCCGTCGGCCGTCGGCCCCGCCGGAACAGGCGCGCGAGGTCACCGGCGACGGGCGCGAGCACCTCGCGGATGGTACCCGTCCGGCCCTCCCCGGCGCGCCACGAAGTCACGAAGAGGGCGAGCAACGCACTCCAGGCCAACCCCAGCAGAAGGCCCGCGAGCACGAGGAGCTTGCGCTGGGGGCGGCTGCGGATCGACGGCGGCTGCGCGAGGTCGAGCACCTGCACGGTGGGCATGTCGCGCGCCTCCTCGATGCGCGCGTTCTCGAACTCCTTCACGAGCATCGTGTATACGGTGGACTCGATCTCGACTTTGCGCCGCAGGCGCATGAACTCCAGCGCCAGCTCCGGCACCTGTGAGAGCGTGGGGATGAACGAGCGCACGAGGTCCTCGTCGTCGCTACCGGAAGGGGTCTTCAGCTTGGAGAGCTGGCGGACGACCTCGTCGTACTCCCGCTGCTTGCGCACGTACTCTTCCGACGTCGTCGAGGTGTACTGGGAGAGGATCTCGAGCTCGGTCTCCAGTGCGATGGCCTGGGCGGTGAGCGTGCCCACGATCTCCATGGCGGAGCGCAGCTGCTCCTCCAGCTCGAGCGTCCGGTATTCCTCCTGAAACCGCCTGAGCGTCGTCTCCGCCTCGGCCATCTGGGCCTCGCGGATGGTCATCTGCTTCTC
The DNA here is from genome assembly GCA_029863355.1 of Candidatus Krumholzibacteriia bacterium. Next base: position 6,330 of record JAOTVO010000011.1, on the reverse strand, counting down.
GATGAACTCGCGCGTCCGGCCGGCGCGCTTGACGTTGAGCTCGCGGCTGAGCCCGTCGAGGAGCTGCACCATTCGGTTGGCGATGGCGGCGGCGCGATCCGCGTCGCGATCCTCGAAGGTGATCACCAGCAGCCCGTTTTCGAGCAGGGTGAACCCGGTGTGCGAGTGCAGCTCGTTGAGCGCCTCCTCCAGGCGGCGGGCGCGGTACCGGTCGATCAGATCGAACTCTTCGATCACCTGCTCGCCGATGCGCCGGCTGCGCAGCATGTCGATGTAAATCGTCTCCGGCGCCACGCCGGCGCCGAGGCCGCTCAGCAGAGGCAGCGACAGGCTCTCGATGAGCTCCGTGTACATGGGCCCACCCGAGGTCGTCTCGGGTGGGAAGACCGACGTGGTGGCCGTGTACCACTTGGGCAGAAACAGGCTGATCGCCGCCGTGACGGCGGCCGTGCCCAGACCCGCGGCTAGGATGAACTTCCGCCACACGACGATGGTCTTGAAGAAGAACAGCATACTCATCGTTTGGCCGCGCGCGCCGCGCCGTCGTCGACCCCGGCCGCCACCGCCTCCGTCGCCTCGCCGCGCGGGCCGGACGCGCCCGGCTGGGGCACCAGCCGCGTGCTTTCCGCTTTCTCCCAAACGGTGAGCCGCTCGCCCGCGAGGAACCGCGCGATCGCCGTCAGGGCGGCCGCGTTGACCATCGTGAAGTAGAAGGGAATGTAGAATGCCCGGCGCGGGCGCGGCGCGCGCCGCGTCACGAGTCCAACCATCGCGGCGGCGTAGAACGCGACCTGCGCCCCCAGCAGCGCGGCGTAGAGCGCGCTCCCCCGCGCGGCGGGCACCGCACTGGAAACGAACGCTACCACCGCCGCCGCGCCCACCAACCAGCGCAGCATCTTGTGCGACCAGAACTGGAAGCGGCGGAAACCGCGAATGCGCTTGCGCAAGAGCGACCAGCCGGTCAGCCCGCGCAACACGATGCGCACTTTCCGGCCGAACTCCTCGCGCCAGTACACCGTCGTCGGCTCCGTCGCCACCGCCCGCGGCTCGTATACCACGCGTTTTCCCTGCGCGGCGATGTCGAAAGGGATCTGGAAGTCGTTGGCCACTTCCGCGTAGAGCGGGCGGAACAGCTGGCGCCGGATGGCGAAGATGGAACCGTTGGCAACGAGCACGCTACCGAGGCGGCTCTCGAGCCGGCTGATCAACGCCTCGTAGCGCCAGTAGATACCTTCGCCCTTGCCCACCGACGTTTCCCCTCCCTGCACGTAGCGCAGCCGCCCCACGACGCAGCCGACGTCCGGATCGTCGAAGCATCGGCATAGCCTCTCCAGCGCGTCCGCCGCGAAAAGCGAGTTGGCGTCGGTGAACGCGACGATGTCGCAGTCCAATCCGGCGACCACCTCGTTGAGCACGGCGCTCTTGCCCCGCCGGCGCGGGTCGTGGTGCAGACGCACGCCCATGTCCTCGTAGGACGATGCCACCGCCGTGGTGCGGTCGGTCGACCCGTCCGACGCGACGAAGATGGCGAGGCGATCGCGCGGGTAATCCAGCGCGATCGAGTTCTCGATCTTCGCGCGGATCACGCTCTCCTCGTCGAATGCCGATATGATGAGGCAGGTCGAGGGTGCGTCCGACGCGCCGCCGGGCGCGCGCCGACGCCGGGCCAGGCCGAGCAGACAGAGCAGGACGGGGTATCCGGCGTACGTGTAGGCAACGAGAGCAACGCTGCCCCAGAAGAGAAGCTGCCACATGGTTCATCTACTCCCGGCGCTCGGAGCCACGCCAATCCTATACACGCGGCCCAGAGATGCCACAAGCGAAAATGGGCCGCGGCGCGCTCCGCGCGACCTCTATGGAGTCGTTACCAGTGGCTCTGATGTCCCTCCTGTGTTCACGCATCCGGCCCGCTGGGGGGGGCCTTCTCCATGATACCACCGTCGCGGACCGGTCACCAGAGGCTTTCGAGCGGCACGCGCGCCACACCGTCCCGCTCGAAGCCGATCCACAGGAACCCCGACTCGACGAACACGTCCAGCACGGGTTCGCCCAGTCCCGAGCGGACGCCGTAGCGCCGCGCGCTCGCGCCTTCGACGGCGAGCACGCCGGTCGTCGTCCCCACGTACCATCTCCCGGCGCCGTCGCGGGCCAGGCACAGAGGTTCCACGCCGGACGGGAACGGTGGGCCGCCGTCGAGCGTGAATTCCAGGCGCCGGCACCCGTCGGTGGCGAGATCCCAGAGTCCGCCCACCGTCGCCACCATCGCGCCGCGGCTGGTCGGCACGAGGTCGCGCACGCGCTCTCCGGCGAACGAGTCGGCCGGAAACGCGCGCCACCCGCCCACGGCGAAGCGAGCGCAACTTCCCCCCCCGACGGCCCACAGCTCTCCGCGCTCGCCCGGCGTCAGCGACACGACGGCTCCTTCGAACCACTCGCCCGCATCGGCCATGCGCATCCAGATGCCTCCGTCGTGGCGGTAGATGGCGCCGGATCGCAGGCCGACCCACAGGTTGCCGTCGCGGTCCCAGCAGATGGAGACGAACGACGGATCGCGCTCGCGCGTGTCGACGGCGACGGGCTCGTAGCCCGAGGCCGAACGGCGATACACCGACCACCGACCCGCCACCCATAGCTCCCCACCCGGCGACCGCGCCAGCGCGTTGATGCCGTCGGGGCCACCGTCGTCCGCCACGCTGCCGGCGGCATCCGCGCGCAGGACCCGGCCGCCGCTCGCGAACCACACGGCACCCGCGTCGCCACCGGCGAAGCCGTACGCGTCGGGCGCGGGAAGACCGACGGGCAACCGAATCCGGCTCAGGTTGGCGTCCTCGACGGCCAGCACGGTTCCGCCGCGCGTGCCGAAGTAGACCGCTCCCTGCGGGCTCGTGTAGGCGCACCGCCAGCGTTCGCCGGCGAGCGAAACGTCCGTCTCGTGCAGGGCCGTCCAGTGCCCGTTCTGGTAGACCGCCACTCCGCCGTACCTCCCCGCGGCCCAGAGGTGCCCGGTCGAGTCCACCGCGATCGCCGACACGTCGTCCTCGGGAAAGAGCCCGCTCCGGGTGATGCGGCGCGCCCGTTCGCCGTCGAAGGAGTAGACGCCGTAGCCGCCAACGAGAATGAAATACCGGAGCGCCTCGCGCGCGGGCAGCATGGCGCGCAGCTCGCCGCGCGGGATCCCCGCGCCCGCGCGGAAGCTCACCCAGGCGCTGTCTCGATACGCGCACAGACCCGCCGACGTGGCGAACCACGTCGTCGTATCGAAGGCTTCCACCACGCCGAAAGCCGTGTTGTCCAGGAGCGAATCGGCGCGTGTGAGCACCCATCCGCTGTCGCCACCGAGGACGCCCACGCCGTGCCCGCGTGTGGAGAGGTACACGCGCTCGCGGCCCAGGTCGATGGCGTGAATGTCGCTGAAGGGAACCGATTTGTACACCGGCGGTCGGGACCGGGGCGTGTAGGTCGTGGTCTCGGCCGGAGTGAAGATCACCAGACCGCGGTCGGTGCCCACCAGGACGCTGTCGCCCTTGGCGCGGATGGCGCGCACCGAGCTGGACGGCAGGGGTCCGCCCGCCTCGAGGCGCGCCACCACGGCTCGCGCGGCGAGGTCGTAGAGGAAGAGGCCGCCGCCCGTGCCCACCCACAGCGTGTCCCCGACGCGGCAGAGCGCACGCACGTCGCCCGTGTGCCGGAGGTGGGTGGCGCCGGCCAGGTCGGCCTCGCCGCCGACGGGGTGCGACGCGGCCAGGCCGGCGAGGAGCGCCGAGGCCAGGAGCATGCGCGCGCGCGGGTTCACGCCGGCAGGCTATCCCATGGCCCCGCGCCGTGTCCACTTTTCCCTGTACCGCTGCTCGTGCCTCGCTTACCTTCACGCTCCACGGCGCCGCCGCCGCGGCTGCGCCGAGCCTCCGTCGATCTATGCGCGTCGTCGTCATCGCCAACCCCCGCGCCGGGCGCGGCCGCGCCCGCCGCCTGCTCGCGCAGTTCGAGCGTGCCGCCGAGCGCCTGGGCGAGGACCTGGAACTGCACTGGAGCGCAGGGCCCGGACACGCCTCCGAGATCGCACGCGCGTGCGCCGCGCGCGCCGACGTGGTGTGCGTGGCGGGCGGCGACGGGACCGTCCACGAGGTCGTCAACGGCCTCATGCCCCACCCACCCCCCATTACCGTGCTGCCGGTGGGCACCGGCAACGACTTTGCGCGCATGTTCGGATTCGCCCGCACGCCCGACGACCTGCTGCGCGTGGTGCGCGCCGGCGAGGGCGCGCGTCTCGACGTCATCGAGTGCGGCGGCCGCTACGCGGTGAACGGCGTGGGCATCGGTTTCGAGGCCCTGGTGACGAGGGAGAGCCGGTCCATTCGCGGGCCCGGGGGAATGCTCCTCTATCTGGCCGCCGTGTTCAAGGCGCTGGCGCGCTACGACTGTCCCCCTCTGCACATCGAAGTCGACGGCCACGAGACCATCGCCGGCGAGCGCTTGCTCGTGTCGCTGGGAAACGGCCCCACTACCGGCGGCGGGTTTCGTCTCAACCCCGACGCCCACCCCGACGACGGCTACCTGGACGCCTGCATCGTGGCGGGCATGGGCCGCGCACGCGTGCTCCGGCTCCTGCCAGCCGCGACCCGCGGGGCGCACGTGGGCCGCGACGGCGTGGTCATGCGGCGCTGCCGCGAAATCGCCGTCTCCGGCGCGCGGGCGTTTCACCTGCATCTCGACGGAGAGTACGTGGGCGAGCAAGCGGAGAAGCTGCGCTTCCGAGTGATCGAGCGCGCGCTACCGGTTCTTTTCGCGGGTGACCGGCCGGCCCGCCTGAGCCGGCCAAGGGAGAGGATCCGGGCCGGTTAGGGACCCAGCGACGACGGCGGCCCGACGCTCGCGTCGGGTGCCGCGCGCCCGCCCAGGCGGGGCACGAGGTGATAACCGACCCAACCCGGCGCGCCCAGGTCGGCGCCGGTGAGGCGGCGGTCCGTCGCCATGCGCGCGCCCAGGCCCGCCGTCTCGCGAGCCAGGAAAAGCGAGAGCACGTTCCCTTGATCCACGAGCAAGTCGATTCCCGCCGACTCCACGTACGCGCCCAGCTTCCCCGCGCGCAGCGCGGCGAACGCCTCGCCGTTGACCTTGCCGTCCAGGTTGACGACGCGCCGTCCCGAGAGATAGCCGATCGCGCCGCTCTGGAAGGTCCCGACGGTGTCGTCCACCGCCGTGTGCGTGGAGACCCAGCGCGCCACGTCGTAAAAATGATAGACCGGCGCGGACCGGAAACCGCTCGAGTAAGACATGTAGGCAAACGCGAGCACGTAGGCGAGCGCGCCCGACGCCGCCACGCGCCGCAGCCACGCGCTGGCGCGCGGCCACGCGCGCATGACCTCCTCGACCATCAGGGCCCCGAAGATCGCCGCCACGAAGAAGAGGGGGTAGTAGTAACGCACGAAGAAGAACGATCCGAAGACGTAGAACGAGTATGCCGCGATGAGCGTGACCGCGTAGAGCAGCAGGAAGGCGAGCTCGCGCGCGGCGTGACCGCTGCGGCGCAGTCGGCGGGCCAGCCAGGCGCCCGCGGCCAGCAGCATGCACACGCCCGCGACGCCCGCGACGCCGCGGGCCGCCTGCTGCGCGGACACGGCACCGCCCACCTTCTCCAGGGCGCGGAAAAACGTGTGCGTGAACGGATTGATCTTGAGCACGGAGAGCGAGTGCTCGACGTGTGCCCACAGGAACGCGACCGTCGGTCCCGTATCGGCGATCGACTCGCCGGCCATATGGAAGTGGGGCGCGTAGGCCAACGACAGGTAGCGGGTGGCGGTTCCGCTCTGGGGGAACGGAGACCCCACCGCCAGCGCGCCGAAGAGCGGCCACGGCACCACGAGGGCCGTGGTGACCGCCGCGGCGAGGAGCAGACCGCGCAGGTTAGCGCGCGCCGGCGCCCCCCGGCGCCGGATCACGAGCAGATAGTCGAGCGTCATGGCCAGGGCCAGAAAGATCTGGTCGACGCGCGCCAGCACGGCCAGAGCGAGCAGCAGTCCCATCGCGGCGAAGTCGCGGCGGCGCGGTCGCTCCGCCGGACGAATCCGGGACAGGTAGAAGTCTACGCTGGCGGCCAGCAGCAGCAGCGCCAGCGCGGTCTCCAGTCCGTTGGCCGATTGCCGGACGACGACCGGCGCGAATACCCACAGGAGCGCAGCCGTCACCGCGGCGCTCACGCGCACGTACCGAGCGACGATGCGGTACAGCAGCCACGCGGACGCCACCGTGGCCAGCGCCATCAGCACCAGCACCGCGTGGATCGGCGCCGTCGGTTCGCCGCCGAAGATCAGGTAGAGCGGCACCAGCAGG
>JAOTVO010000213.1 GCA_029863355.1 Candidatus Krumholzibacteriia bacterium | reverse complement strand
GCGCTTGAACTCCAACATGGCGTCTTCGAGGTGGTTCTGTCCCTTGTGCATGAAAAAGGCGCCCTGCGAGAGGCAGCGGGCGATGGTCTTCTCGCGGAAGGAGGCGCCGTACTTCTCGGGGTCGGCGACGTAAGAGACCAGCTTGCGGCGGTCGCGCGTGATATTGAACCGCTCCATCGCCGCTTCGATGTCGGCGATGACGTCGGGGATGCGCCCGTAGCGCTCGCGCTCGTCCTTCTCCAGCATGCGCGCGACGATGCGCTCGAAATCGGGCTGGATGAGCGGGTTGACGTCGGCAACCGACGGCGGCGTCTGCGTCTGGATTTTCTCCAGCACCTCCGAGTAGCTCGCGCCCTCGAAGGGCTTGCGCCGGCAGAAGGTCTCGAAGGCGACCACGCCCAGCGAGAAGATGTCGCTCTGCGGTCCCACGTTGCCGCCGGCGGCCTGCTCGGGCGACATGTAGGCGGGCGTGCCGATGACCTTTCCCTCCTGGGTGATCATCGTCATGGAGTCGGACCTCTTGGCCAGGCCGAAGTCCGCGATCTTGATGCCGCCCTGGCGCGTGTAGATGATGTTGCCGGGCTTGATGTCGCGGTGGACGATGTCGGCGGTGTGCGCCGCCTCTAGCCCGTAGCACACCTCGAGCAGGATGAGCACGGCGATGTCGAGCGGCAGCGTGCCGTGCTCCTTGAGCAGGGCGTCGAGCGTGAGGCCGTCGTAGTACTCCATGACGATGAAGTACGACCCTTCGCTCTCGCCGAAATCGATGATGTTGACGATGTTCTCGTGCTGGATTCTCGCGGCCGCCTTGGCCTCGCGCTGGAAACGCTCGATGAAGCTCGCGTCGCTGGCGAAGTACGGGAAGAGCAGCTTGATGGCGACGGTCTTGTCGATGGAGACCTGCCGCGCCTTGTAGACGGCAGCCATACCTCCGACGCCGATCTGCTCGAGGTCTTCGTAACCCGGGATGGCCACGTGTATTGCCATTTGCAAGCCTCTCCGGCCGGTGCCGCACGCGCCGCTCCGCGTCGGATCACAATCTATTTAGTTTCAACTGGTTAGGGAGCAGCGCTGCCGCCGAGGCAGGTTGTGCAAGTTCCAAGCCACCGGCCTCCCTGCGCGCCGCGACGGGCCGCGACGCGGGATAATGGCGAACCGCGGCGCCAGCGGTTTTTGTTTGCCGCCTCGCGCAGCGGCTGTTATAGATCGCGCATGAAGAAACGGGAGTGGATGATCGTGGTGGCGGCCGCGCTCGTTGCGGTGGCGCCGCGCGCGGCGCGCGCGCAGGTCTACTACCTCTACCCCGGGGCGCCCACCGTCACGCGCGACGACGCCGCCCTCGGCGGCACCGTCGGCTTCGGCGACGACATCGTGCGCCTGCTCGGCTACGGTCGCTTCAACATCAACCCCGTCGCCGACCTGGGTCTTGAAATCGTGCTGGACGAGACCGGCGGCAAATGGCGCGTGGGTGCGGGCGCGGACGTGAAGTACGGCATCGTGCCCGAAGGCAAGACGATGCCCGTCGACCTCTCCCTCGACGCCGGCATCGGCTTTCAGACTGGCGGCGGCGTCACCAACCTCGACGTGCCCGTGGGCGGGCTCATCAGCCGCCCCCTCCAACTGGACAACGGACGCGTCGTCGTCCCCTACGGCGGGCTCTACCTCGTCTTCCGGCACGCGTCGTGGGATCTCCCGCCTGGCGTGCCCGGCGACGACAGCAACACCGACCTCGACGTCGAGTTGCGGCTCGGCGCCAGCATCTCGGTCTTCACCAACGGCGACGCGTTCGTCAACCTCCACATCGGTGAGGACTTCATGTTCTTTCTGGGATACAACGCGAACATCTAGCCACGAGGGCTAGAGAGAGCGCACCGCGGCGACCACGACGGTGATGTTGTCGCGCCCCCCGCGGGCGTTGGCCGCGTCCACGAGCTGGCGGCACACTTCCGCCGGCGCGTCCGCTTCCAGCGCGAAGGCGATGTCGGCGTCGCTGACCACGGTGGTGAGTCCGTCGGAGCAGAGCAGGAAGGTATCGCCCGCGCGCACGGGCACCGGCGACTCCGGCGCGTCGGCCAAGACGGATTCCTGTATGCCCAGCGAGCGGGTGATCACGTTGCGGCGCGGGTGCGTGCGCGCATCCTCGTCGGTGATCATGCCCGAGCGCACCATCTCGCCCACCAGCGAGTGGTCGTGCGTGAGCTGCGTGATCTCCCCGTCGCGGAAGAGATAGGCGCGCGTGTCACCGATGTGTGTGAGATAGGCCCGGCCGGCGTGCACCGCCAGCGCCGTGCACGTCGTCCCCATCCCGAAGAGCGCGGGGTCGGCCACCGATTGCGCCAGGATGGCCGCGTTGGCCTGGGCGAACGCCTCCAGGAGCGCGGCGCGGCGGTCGCCGTCCGCAACGTCGAAGTACGTGGTGCGGATGGTCTGGACGGCGAGCCGGCTGGCGATCTCGCCGCCCCGGTGTCCCCCCATCCCGTCGGCCACTACGAACAGGGCGCCCAAGCGCTCACGCTCCGCCTCGTCCTCGGGAACGAATCCCCCGCAGGCGTCCTCGTTGTTTTGCCGCACCCGGCCGGTGTCGCTGATTGATGCAAACTCTATGTTCATCAAGCCCCTGCGCCCGAAAGAGCCAGCGTACCCTACCCCCCCGAGCCCCGTCAACCCGACGTGGCCGCACCTACCGGCCCCGATGCGCAAAAAGTGCCAAACCCGCCGCGGGCGGCCAACTTTTGGCACGGAATACGCAAGTTGCCGCGCGAACAGCCCGCGCGTGCGGCGTAGGTGGTGCACGCGCAGGCCTGCAACCCTATGAGTAATAGCAAGATAGCAGATCCGGAGGCGCACATGGGACCGACTGCGGCCGGCCAGACCATGGCCACGATGGATGATAAGCTCGCGGCGTATTGGGAACTCGTCGAGAAACGCGACGCGCTCGAGGCGCGGCTGCACAAGGCCGAGAACGAGAAGGCCTCGGTGAGCCCGCGCATCTACGAGAAGGTCACCGCCGAATACGAGCGCGAGCTGCGGGCGATCAGCGAGCGTCTCGAGCCCGTCAAGTCGGCGCTGGACGACGCGCGCAAGGACGTCGAGCACGCGATCGAGGATATCGACCGCTCCGCCCGGGCCATCGCCGAAGAGCTCTCGGAGGCCACGTTCCGCCACCGCGTGGGCGAGTTCACCACCGAACAGTACCAGGCGGTCGTCGACAAGCATCGTCCCGAGGTCGAGTCGCTGCGCAAGCGCCGCGCCGAGTACGAGACCCAGCTCGAGGCGTTCGACCGCCGTCGCCACCGCGAATCCGCCGCGCCCAGCGCCTCGCCCGAGTTCCCGCCCATACCCGAGCCGCGGGCACCCGAGCCACCCGCGGCCGAGAAGCCGGCGCCCGAGCGTGCCCCCGAGACGCCGCCCGCACAGAAGGAAACTCCCGACTACGTCGACCCCAGCAACTGGTTCGACGACAACAACGGTTCGCCGGCCCAATCCGCCGAACCGAAGAAGGCGAAGGCGTCCGGCTCGCCCGCGTCCAAGCGCAAGGACGACTACGATCCCCTGGCCGCGCTCGCCGATCCGTCCGACAACACCGACCGTGCCGGGACCTATCCCAGTCTCGTCATCAAGACCGGAGCGCACGCCGGCCGCGTGCTCCCCCTCTTGCCCATGACCATGAGCATCGGGCGCGAGCACGACAACAACATCGAGCTCAAGGATCCCGAAGTCGCACGCTACCACGCACGCATCGTCTACGAGCGCGGACAGTTCGCCATCGAGGACCTCGAAAGCTCGACCGGGACATTCATCAACGGCCAGCGCACTCGCCGCGCACAGCTCGCCGAAGGCGATCTCATCCGCGTCGGCACCACCGAGCTGTCGATCAAGTACGAGTAGCGCAACCAACCAGTCTGGCAAGTGTAAACGGGGCCCGCATCGCGCGGGCCCCGTTCGTTATTCAAGAAGCCGGAGAAAGTGCTCGCGTCGAATCAGGTCCACCTCGCGGGGTCGCTCGAGAAAGGGAAGGACGTCGGAGCGGGCCGCGTTCCAATCGAGGCTTTCGAGCTTGTCCCGGACGATCTGCTTCCAGTTCTCCGGGGCAACCTGGGGCCCCTTCCAGGCGCTTTGCGCCAGGGCGCAATCGAGAAGGGTCAGGTTGGGTTCGGGCCAGGTGGGGTCGGCTAGATACCATGCGAGGTCGTAGAGGTCGCGGCCCTTGCACCACGGCCTGCTCAGTAACGCGTGCAACTTTCCCGAGAGCAGCGAAGCCTTGTCGTAGTGGTGGAGATTCAGGGTCACGTGCCGGCGGACGAGGGTCGTGTCCAGCTCGGCGCCGGCGGGCGGGTTTGTGTCCACCTCCACTTTGACGGAGAAGATCTGCCGCCGCTGGGGCGACAAACCGAGCTCGTGGAGCAGGCCGGTAAAACCGATGAACGCCGATGCCACGGTCTTTTCGGGCTTGCTCTTGACCGCCACATCGTAGCCTTCCGCCCGGAACGCCCTTTCTACCCGCTTCAGGGCATGCGCGAAGCGAGCGTCCTCCCCGACCCGGACCAGCGCGAAGTCGAGGTCTTCGGAGAAGCGCGGCAAGGCGAAGAGGAAACGCAGCGCGGTCCCCCCCTGAAAGGCCCAGCGCGTGAAGACGCCGTCCTCCTGGAGACTCTGGAGCGTGCGCGCCTGGAGATACTCGCGGGCAATGCAGATCTTCTGGTTCACGCCGCCTTCGACGCCGTCCACGAGGTGCCTCAGGTGCGCCTTCATGGGGACGCCACCGCCGCTTCCTCGATGAGCCGGTGGATCGCCCACGCGGCGCGCCTGAGCTTGGGTTTGCCCATGCGCTCGGCCAGCGCCTGCAGCGTCTCGCCGTCGAGGACGTGCGTGTGTTGAAGG
>JAOTVO010000010.1 GCA_029863355.1 Candidatus Krumholzibacteriia bacterium | reverse complement strand
AGGTTGTCTTCGGCGCCGGCCCGCTCCAGGATGCGGCCCACGGCGGCGTCGAGGGCGACGAAGACGTCGCGCACGGGGTCACCGAGGGCGGCGGCGGCGACGGGATCGTAGTCGGCGCTTGCAGAGTCGTGCAGGTGCCAGCACTGATGGCAGATGCAATGCGCGTCCGAGAACGATGCGATCATGCAATCGAAGCGCTCGCGATCCATGAGGCCGAGGACGAGGTCGGCCTTGCGCGCGATGCGCTCGAGGAGCCGCGAGCGCAGCTCGGCCAGCAGCTCGGCGCTCGTGTTGAACGCATTGCAATTGCCGATGGCGTCGGCGCCGTGGCGCGCGTCGAGCTCGCGCGCCAGCTCCGGCGGCCACGTGGTGGTGTGCGGATAGTCGGCGTCGTGCGTGCCCCAGTCCACCACGTGGATGCCGTTGAGTCCCTCGGTGGGATGCGTCTTGGGAACGTCCACCACCACCACGCGCCGCCCCACCTCACCGATCGCCTTCCAGAACGGCGGCGCTTTCGTATCCGTGGGATGGATGCGAACGTCCTCGTAGGTGCCGGGTCGAAGCTGCTCGTAGCAGTAGCGCGCGTGTACGGCCGGCGACATGCTCGTCCAGAACGACGGCCACACCGCGCCCACGAACAGCCCGGGCGGGCTCTCGGTGATTCCGCAGGCGGCTGTCTGCAGAAGGCGCGCGAACGAGGGTAGCGTCCCGTCCTCGGCCCACCCGAGCAGCGTGTCCTTGTCGGCGGCATCGAGTGCGATGAAAAGCACGCGGCGCATGCGCGTCAGTATGCATCAGCGTAGTCGGAGGTCGCAACCCTCGCCGTCCGGCCCCTTACTCACGATGAGACGCCCAGGTCGTGCTTTTGCCCCCCCGCGGCAGTGGCGCGTGGTAGAATCGCCACGACCCCATAGCGCCCCTACTCGCAAGGAGGACGTCATGCCCGAAATCACACAGCACACCCCCAACACCTTCTGCTGGCCGGAGCTTCTGACCAGCGACGCTGACTCCGCCAGGCGCTTCTACCAGGCGCTGCTCGGCTGGGACTTCGTCGAGAACCCCGTCGGCGAGGGGCAGGTCTACGTAATGGCCCAGCTGCGAGAGAAGAACGTCGGCGCCATGTATCAACAGAACGCGGAGCAGCGCAAGCAGGGCATCCCTTCCCACTGGCTGCAGTATGTGTCCGTCGCCAATGTCGCAGAGACCGTGGCCAAGGCCAAGGCGCGCGGGGCGCGCGTCGTCGTGGAGCCCATGGACGTGTTCGATGCCGGACGCATGGCCGTGCTCGCCGACCCGCAGGGCGCGACCTTCGCCCTCTGGCAGCCGATCAAACACATCGGCGTGCAGCTCGCGGGCGAGCCCGGCACTTCCTGCTGGAACGAGTTCTACACGCGCGACCGCGACGGCTCAGGAGCGTTCTACACTAACGTCTTCGGCTGGGCGTCCGAACAAGCCAACATCGGCGGAACCGACTACACGACCTTCACGGTCCAGGGACGTCCCGCCGCCAGTATGCTCGAGATCAAGCCGGAGTGGGGAGAGCTGCCACCCATGTGGATGGTCTATTTCACCGTCGCCAGCTGCGACGCCGCGGTGAAGACCGTTCAGTCGTCGGGCGGACAGGTGTTCGCCCCGTCCACGGATCTGCCCGGCATCGGCCGCTTCGCCGTCGTCGCGGATCCCCAGGGGGCGAGCTTCGGTATTCTCGCGCCCGCCGGCGCCGTTTAGCGGATACCGCCCGCAGTCCGTTCTGGAAATGCGATCGCAAACGAGAAGGGCCACCCGAGCGGGCGGCCCTTCTTGCGCACGGGGCTGGTGATACACGATGTCACGGCCGTCTCTTCATCAAGGATTGCCGTTCGGGGAGTCGGAACCGATTCATGTAGGCGGCAACTCCTCCGGCCGCAGCAGGATCACCGTGGTTTCTCCGTGCGCCTCGAGGTCGGTGCTACCGGAGCGGAAGCAGGCGACCTCCCTGATTCTCATGAGTATGTCCTCTATCGATTGCACCCCGTCGGCGTCGCGACGGCCGTGCACGATGTGCACCTCGTAGATACTGCGCCGGCGGCACGCCGCCACGTAGTCGGGCACTACCCGCGAGACCTCCCACTGCGGGTGCGCATCGAGATGGAGGGTGCCGTCGATAGGCAACGACTCGAGCAGCGAGCCGGACGCCCCCTCCGGAGCAGACATCGGGCACCTCCTTCCCAGCGACGCGGCCCCAACCACCTCGACCCTGCGCCGGCGCCGCCGGTGTCATTATCAATCCTCGCAATTGACTGTGAAGGAATCGCGTGGGTGAAATCAATGATGCGTATGCATCAACTTCGCGTGCGCTTGTCGGCGCCCAGGAAGCGTCGCATGGCGGCGACAGCGGCGGTGCCGGAGAGAACATTGGCGACGGCGATGCCGGCGAAGATACCGGCTGGACCGGCGGCGGCCGAGCCGGCCAGGGCGAGCGGTACGGCGAGTCCGAACAGGCGCAGCGACACGAGCAGCGCCGAACGCAGGGGGTGGTTCATCGCGTTGAAGCTCGCGCAGGCCACGAGGAGCGCTCCGAAAAGCGCGTAGGTGACGGGCACGATGCGCAGATAGTGCGCGACCGTCGTGATCACCTCGGGTTCTTCGTTGAAGATCGCGCCGATCCCCCGCGCGGTGAGCGCCAGCACGACCGCCACGCCGAGTCCATAGGCGACGCACACCTTGAGCGCGAACCCGATCGCCTCGCGCACGCGCGCGGTCTGTCCGGCGCCGTAGTTCTGCCCGACGAAGGGCGTTAGCCCCGAGAAGAGCGCGTGTACGCCGATCAAGGAGAGCGCCTCCACGCGCGTGCCCACGCCGTAGCCGGCCACCGCCTCGGCGCCGTGCGCGGAGACGACTCGCGTGAGAACGCCGCCGGCCAGGGGCACGAGCATCTGCGTGCCGGTGGCGGGCGCCGCAACGTAGAGGATCTCGCGCCAGGAGCGCAATACCGCAGAGGGCGCGCGGCGCGAGAAGTCCAGCATGTGCTCGCGCCGCGCGAGGATCCAGAACGCGGCGAAAAAGGTGACCGCGTACGCGATGAGCGTGGCCACGGCGGCACCCTGCAGCTCGAGCCGGGGAAAGGGGCCGATGCCAAAGATGAGGAGCGGATCGAGCACCACGTTCACCCCGCCGGCGATGATCATCACGATGCTGGGCGTCCGCGTGTCGCCCGTGGCGCGGATGGCGCTGTTGCCCACCATTGGTATCACCAGGAAGCCCACGCCGGCGTACCACGGCACCATGTACGAGCGGATGAGCAGGATGATGTCGTCGCCGGCGCCGATGGCGCGGAATAGCGGGCCGATGGTGGCCAGCCCCGTCGCCGCCACCACCACCACCACCGCATTGGCCAGGAAGAGCCCGTCGGAGGTGAGCCGGCGCACGCGCTCGCGGTCGCCGGCGCCGATGGCGCGCGAGATCACCGACGTCACGCCCACGCCCATTCCCATGGCGATGCTCATCACGAGAAACGCCACGGGGAAGGTGAAGCTCATGGCGGCGAGCTGGCGCGCGCCCAGGCGCCCCACATAAAACGTGTCTACGACATTAAAGAGGATCACCGCCGCCATTCCGAACACCATGGGGATGGCGAGATCGATGACGGTGCGGCCGACGGGGCCCTCGAGGAGGTTCCTGCGCGGCGGGCGCACGCTACCAGCGCTCCGCCGCGGGCAGCGTACCCTCGCGCTGCTCGCCGCGCATGCTCGCCTGCCAGATCCGTCCCGTCTCCACGTGCAGGCACGTGAGCCAGCCGCCATACACGCACCCGGTGTCGATGCAGATCGTGTGGCCGAGGTTGAGCGGCGT
Organism: Candidatus Krumholzibacteriia bacterium; assembly: GCA_029863355.1. Next base: position 16,728 of record JAOTVO010000010.1, on the reverse strand, counting down.
CCCGGAGCGCTGCGCCGAGTGGCCGCAAACGACGATCCGCCCGGAGACGTGCGGCTGCGCGTCGTCGACGCGCGTCCAGTGCAGGCGCACGTTGGGTTGCTCGTCGACGGCGAGCTCGGGTTCGACGCCCGCGTGGACGTAGATGTGCGACGGGGTCTCGTACCAGTCCCGGCAGGTGTCCGAGAGGAAGCGCCAATGCCCCTCGGGCACGGCGTCGAGCCGTCGACTCTTGTACGAGGAGAGCGTCGCGCGCCCGCCCATGTCGAGCCAGGAACGGCGGCCGTCCTTGTGCGACCGGGCCACGAGCATCATGAAGTCGTGGTTGCCGCGCAGCGCCACGACGTCGACCTCGCGCGCCAGCGCGATCAGGCGCTCGATCGCTCCGCGCGTATCGGGGCCGCGGTTGCAGTAGTCGCCCAGCGTGACAACGAGGTCGCCGCGGGCGGGTTTCACCGCGTCGAGCAGTCGGTCGAGGGCGGAGCGACAGCCGTGAATGTCGCCGATGACGAGCGTGCGCATCGCCTAGGCCCCGCGACTCCGCAGCAAGGCCATCCACAGCGCCGTCGCGACGACGAGGATGGCGAGGATCAAGACGAGTACGATAATCCGGGAGCGTTTGTTGGTGGGCTCACCCATAACGCCGTATTGTACCGCCGCCCGCGCGCTCAGCGCACGCGGAACTTGTAGATGTCGCCGTTTCCCGAGCGCTCTGAGTAGAACGCGATCCACTTGCCGTCGGGCGACCACGCGGGATTGCCGTCGCTGGCGGGATCGTCCGTGATCTGCGCCGCCGGCCCGCCCGCGGCGGGGACGATCCATACGTCGCGGTTGCCACTGCGGTCGGAAGTGAACGCGATGAGCATTCCATCGGGCGACCAGCTCGGTTCCCAGTCGTCGGCGGGGTCGTTGACGATCACCGCCCCGGCGCCGCCGGACGCGGGCACCACGGCGATGTCCCAGCTGCCCGCCGTGTCCACTACGCACGCAAACTGCATTCCGTCCGGCGACCAATCGGGCATGAGGTGGTCGACCGAACCGGTGGACACTTGCGTGGCCGTGCCGCCCGTGGCGAGGATGCGCCAGATGTGCGCCACACCACCCGAAGGCCGATGGCTATACGCGATCTGCTGGCTGTCGTTCGACCAGGAGGGGTAGGTGTAGAAACCGAGCGCGGTGGTCACTTGGAGCGGTGCTCCCCCGGCGGCGGACACCGTGAAGATGTGCGGCGGGCCGGCGGCGAGCGACTGGAAGGCGATGCCCGTGCCGTCCGGCGACCACGCCGGCCACAGGTCGTAGCCCCCACCCGTGGTCAGCGGTGTCGCAGCCCCGCCCGAGGCCGGAATGACCACGAGGTCGTCGCCGACCGAACCGGGGAACGGGCGCTTACTGCAGACGATCCGGGTTCCGTCCGGCGACCAGGAGGGGTAGCGCTCCTGGTCGTCTGACGTGCGCGTGAGCTGCTGCAACGGCGCTTCGCCGCCCGGAGTGGTGGGAGTCTCGTCCTCGCCGCACGCCATCGCCACGCATGCGATCGCCACCATCCAGACCGTCCAGTGCTTCATCGATCGACCTCCGTCACAATGACGACTTGATCATCACCAGCATCATCTTGAAGCGGGCCGCCGCGTGCAGCGCGTGCGGCTCGCCGGCGGGCATCACGATCATGTCGCCGGCCCCCAGCCGGTGGGTGGCGCCCGAGATGGTGACCTCCGCCTGCCCCTCCAGGACGTGCACGATCGCGTCGAACGGCGCCGTATGCTCGCTGAGCCCCTCGCCCTCGTCGAAGGCGAAGGCGGTGACGGTGCCGCTCTTCTTGGAGACGAGGGCACGGCTCACGACCGAGCCCTGCCGATAGTCGGCGAGGGCGGTCGCGCTCACCGGTGTCGCGGGTTCCAGGACTGCCACGTGTTTCTCCTCCTGTCGAATGCGTGTCGAAGCCCCGCCATTGTAGCACGAGGCGGTCTGCCTTTCGGCCCACGCATTGCGTGTGCTATACTTGGGAGCGTCCCGATCAAAGCAGACTCAGGGGGTCCACGACTTGAAAAAGCAACTTCGTCTCGTCGCGGCGCCACTCGCCGCGCTGATCCTTGTTTTTCTCACCGCTGCCGACGCGCCGGCGCAAGACACGTCGGAGACCGCGGAGGGCTGCGGGACCGAGGTGACGAGCCAGGAAGCCGCTCTCTACCTGGAACTCCTCGCGCAGGGCGTCCTCGACCGCGTGACGGCCGATGCGCAGGCCCCGCCCTATTGCATGCCCATCATGGGCCACATCGTCCGCCGGTCGGACGGCACCGGCGGCCTCTCGATCACGCGCTACCAGCAGTCGATCGCCGACTGCAATTTCTACTTCGCCGGCACCGGCATCCAGTTCTACTCGCTGGGCATCGATTACATCGACAGCGACTTCTACTATTCGAATATCACCAGTGGAGCCGACATCAACGCGCTGCGGAACGAGAACGTCGTGGCCGAGGCGATCAACGTCTACTACACGGAGTCCCTGCCCGGGCTGTGCGGCATCTCCTCCTTCACGTTCTCCTCGGTGCAGGGGATCGTCATGAATAACTCGTGCACGGCTACGGGCAGCAACCACTCCACGATGCCACACGAGGTCGGCCACTACGTCGACCTGTTCCACACCCACGAGACCGCCTTCGGCGTCGAGTACGCGAACGGGAGCAACTGCCTCACGGCCGGCGACCTGTTGTGCGACACGCCGGCCGACCCCAACCTCAGCGGCCTGGTCGGACCGTTTCCGGGGTGCAACTACACCGGCACCCTGCAGGACCCGCTAGGCGCCAACTACAACCCGGACACGCATCAGATCATGTCCTACTCGAGGCCGCAGTGCGCGGACAAGTTCTCACCGCTGTCCAAGCTCAAGACGGTGGAGACGCTTCTCAACCTGCGCATGGATCATCTTTCGCGCGGTTGCACGCCCTTCCCCGCACCGGTTCTGACCGCGGTCGATCCGCCGCAATCCTACATCGACAAGACCCTGGACGTGCTTCTGGTGGGGGCGAACTTCGGCGACTACACGACGGTGTTCTTCGGCGAAGGCATCGAGGTGACCACATTCACGCTGCTCGCGCCGGAGTCGCTTCTCATTAACATTGCCATCGACATCGACGCCGAGCTGGGACCGCGCGACGTCGTCGTGGTCAACGCCTTCGACCCGGACACCCTCCCCGGCGGGTTCGAGGTGCTGCCCACCCGCCGCCACTATGTCTCTCCGACGGGCGCGGCGGTCTATCCATACGTCACGCCCGCCGAGGCGGCGAACACGTTCACCGCGGCTTTCGGGGCCGCCAGCCCCGGCGACTCCGTCCTCGTGGATTCCACCACGGTGTCGGGCACGTTTTTCACCGTCACCAAGTCCATCTCGGTCTTGGGTGGCTGGGCGGACGCCTTCACGACGCGTCCCGGGCGGACGCGTCTGGTGCTGAGCGGCAACGTCACCCTGGCCCCGGGAACGGGCGGCGCTGCGACCCTTGACGGCTTTGTGCTGGATGGTGGTGTGGGGTCCGTGGAGCCCACGCCGATCAACGGCCGCTACGGAGGCGGCGTGCGCATCTCCGGCGGCTCGGCGACCGTGAGGAACTGCGAGATCCGGGACTGCGTCGCCAATCCCGGCGCTGGATTCGGCGGCGGCGGCGGCATCTATGCGACCAACTCGGTGGTTACGATCGCGGACAACCTGATCCACCTCAACGACGCCACCTACGGGGGCGGCATCTACCTCTACAACGCCAGCGGTTCGGTGACGGGCAACATCATCGAGTCCAACCCGGTGACGGCGAGCGGCGGCCCGGTATACCAGCCCCAGGGCGGCGGCATCGCGATAGAGAGCTGCACCGCGCTCATCCTCGGGGATAACACCATTCGCTTCCACACCGGCGCGCAGAACGGCGGGGGCATATGGGTCCAGGGCTCGAGCGGCGTGGTGATCGACGGGGGCGAAGTCTCCTACAACGCGTGCGCGCAGCACGGCGGGGGCGTGTACGCGGGCAGTTCCACGGTCACGGTCCAAGGCGCGTCGCTCTCGCGAAACGCGGCGGGATTCGGCGGCGGTGGACTGGCCGTCGAAGGCGCGTCCTCGAGCGTTACGGCGAGCGATTGCGAAGTGCTCTGGAACACGGCCCTCCTGGCCGCGGGTCTCTACGGCTCGCAATCCACTGTGTTCGCGCGGCACAACCTCTTCGTCGGCAACACCGCGTCGGCGACCGGCGGCGGCATCTATTTGGGCACGGCCCCCGGAGGCGAGATTGCCGGCAACACGCTCGATCGCAACGGCGCCGGTTCCGGCGTTGGCGGCATCCTGCTTTCAGGAGCCGTCGTCGACGCCTCCAACAATATCGTCGTGAATACCACCGGCGTCGGCGTCAGCTGCAGCGGTGGGGCGCCGGTGTTGTCCTACAACCTGGTGTACGGCTCGAGCGGCGCCGACTATTCGGGCTGCGGCGCGGGCACGGGGTCCGTTTCCGGCGATCCCCTCTTCGCCGACACGTCGGCCACGGATTATCGGCTCGCGCTCCACTCCCCCGCCATCGACGCGGGAGACCCCGACGCCGGCCGCAACGATCCCGACGGCTCGCGCGGGGACATGGGCCGTTACGGTTCGCATGCCTTCGCCATGGCGCAGCCGTCGTTCCCCCAGGGACTCGTCGCCACTCCTTCGGGACCCGACCTGGTGCTAAGCTGGAACCGGAACCCCGAGGGCGACGTTGCCTACTACACCGTCTACTGCGACAGCACCGGTGGATTCCGTCCGTCGGCGGACAACCTGTGGGCCACGACCGCTGATACCACGCTGATCTTCGGCGCGCCCGCCGACACCACCTACTACGTGGTGTGCGCCGTCGACACGAGCGGCTACGCGAGCGGGTTCTCGACCGAGGTCGTGTCACTGCCGGGGTCGACCACCGGCGCCGGTGACGTCGTGCGCTACGACGACGCGCTCATGCAGAACGTGCCCAATCCGTTCAACCCCACGACGGCGATCCGCTTCTCGCTCGCCGCGCCAGCGCACGTCCGCCTGGCGGTGTACGACGTGTCCGGGCGGCGGGTGCGCACGCTGCTCGACGCGCCGCGCGGCAGCGGGCCGCACACCGCGGTCTGGGACGGGACCAACACCTCCGGCCGGCATGTGGCCAGCGGCGTCTATTTCTACCGCCTCGAAGCCGGCCGCTTCTCCGAGACGCGTAAGATGATGCTGTTGAAGTAGGCAGCGGCTTGATCCCGCGGCCCCGGTCCGCTACAATGGCGGAGTCAACGACCATCGGAGATACCATGCAAGATATCCCGAACGACCATCTCACCGTCGACACCGTTCCTACTCCGGACGCGGACTGGCCTTTGATCGGCGCCTTCGCGAAGACGTTCAACGGCGACTTCTACGCGGGGTCGCCCGCGCGGGCGGCCGAGATCGCCGCCGGCCAGCGTCACGGCACCCTCTCCGAGCTTCGCACGTGCCTTTTCTACGAATGGCGCCGCTACCGCGCCGTCGGCATCGATCCGGACGACCGAACGATGGGCTACGTGCACGAGTTGCTCGACAAGATCCGCGGGAAGCTGGAGAAGGGCGAGCGCGACTAGATATCCGTGGCACCCCGTAACCACGACCTCAACAGCGACGAGCGCAAACGCCTCACCGAGGCCCTGAAGGCGAGCCCCGCGTATCGCATCTCCTGGGAGGACGAGGATTTCCTGAACGAGGACGTCCTCCGTCCCATCCGGCTCGAGCTCGAGCTCCTCAAGCCGGAGCTTACTCTGCGACGGCATCACATCCACACCTGCATCGTCGTTTTCGGCAGCGCACGCACCCTCTCGCCCGACGTCGCCGCGCGCGCGCTCGAGGAGGCGATCGCTCGCCGCGACGCAGCGCCTGCGGATCCCCGCCTGGAGGCGGGCGTGTTCGTGGCGCGCAAGGAGGTGGAGCAGTCGCGTTATTACGAAGAGGCCCGGCGCTTCTCGCAGCTCGTGTCAAAGGACTTCATGAAGGGGGACCGGCGCGATTTCGTTATTTTCACGGGCGGCGGGCCCGGCGTCATGGAGGCGGCCAACCGCGGTGCCTATGACGTCGGGGCGATGAGCGCGGGGCTCAACATCGGTATCGAGTCCGAGCAGGAGCCAAACCCATACATAAGCCCCGCCTTGTGCTTCCAGTTCCACTACTTTGCGCTGCGCAAGATGCACTTTCTGATGCGCGCGAAGGCCCTGGTGGCGTTTCCCGGAGGCTTTGGCACGATGGACGAACTGTTCGAGGCGCTCACGCTGGTGCAAACGAGCAAGATGCCGTTGATGCCGATCGTCCTGGTCGGCGCTGAGTTCTGGCGCCGGGCCGTCAGTTTCGACTTCCTGGTGGAGCAGGGTGCAATCAGCCCCGAGGACACGGGGCTCTTCACCATCGTGGAGACGGCGGAGGAAGCGGTGGCTGCCATCTACGACTACTACGGCGGCGGCGCGCCCGAGATCGGCCGCGAGGCTAACTACTGAGCGCGCTATTATGCGACGGCATTTTGCTCACCTGAGTCCCCGGCAGCGCGCGCTGCTCGTGGCCGGAGCGCTCGCCGTTCTCTACGCGGCGGTGCGCGTCCCCTTCCTGCAGACGTTCGACGCAGTCACGTCGGACGGCACGCACTACCTGGGGCAAGCCCGATCGCTCCTGACCGGGGAAAAGATGCGCGGGGCCTTCCCCATCGGTTATCCGGTGGCTTCGGCGATCTTCCATCTCGTTTTCCGAGACCTCGTGCTCGCGGGGCGCGCCGTTTCCTTCCTGGCCGGCTTCGGCGCCACGCTCGCCGTCCTCGCTCTGGGGCGCCGCCTCGCCGGAGCGCGCGCTGGCATGGCCGCCGCCGCGTTCTTCGCCGTCAACCCCACCCTCATCCGACTCAGTCTGCAGACGTACTCGGAGGCGCTCTATCTGTGCTGTCTTCTGTGGGGAATCTGGCTGTCCTTCGAGAAGCGATGGATCCGGTGCGCGCTGGTGATGGGAATGGCCGTGATCACGAGGTCGGAGGTGCTGGCGGTCTTCGGTGTCATCTGGCTGGGCGCCGTGGCGACCACGAGGGCGTGGCGGCGCCTGCTGCCGGCGGCGGCGATCTTCGTCGCGCTGTTCGCTCTCAACTCGGCGGTGCTGTCGAGCGTCACCCACCAGTTCGTCGTCGTGCCCAAGACGGCGTCCTTCGGAAAGAGCGTGGACGACTGGCGCGCACGCGAGACGATCCTGGAGGTCGAAGGCGACCGCACGCAGCTCGAGGGAACGGGACACGGCGTCGCCGGTACCTACGTGAGGCGCATGCCGCGGGAGCTGCTCGCGCTCATGCTGCGCACGTCCCCTTTGATCTTTTTCCTGGGCATCTACGGCGCCACGCGCAAGCCGCACCTCCCACTCCTGGCGGGTCTTGTGCCGTTCTTTTTCTACCCGTTCTTCGCCGTGCGCACCGAGTTACGCTTTCTCCTTCCCTACATGCCCTTCCTCATTCTCTTCGCGGTGACGGCGCTCTCGCTCCAGCCCCCGCGATGGCCGCGCCGCATCGGGTGGGCGTTGGCCGCCCTCTCCGTGCTTGCTCTGCCGCTGCGGAGCGTCGATGCGCTCACCGTCCTCGAGGACGACGGCATCCACCTGGTGCGCGACGCCGCGCGCAGGATGGCGAACGAAGTGGAGCCGGGCAGCCGCATTGCCGACCGCAAGACGTACTTCGCGTTCTACACGAACGGTACATACGTTGAGATCCCCGTCGGACCGTACGAGGAAACGCTGCGCGAACTGGACGCGCTCCGCGCCGACTGGCTCGTACTGATGGCGTCGGCCATCTATCCGCTGCGCCCCGCACTGCGCCCGCTGCTCTTCGACGTCCCCGCGATCCTGGGCGAGACTCGCTGGCGCATGAGTTACTTCGACCCCGGGGGAATCCTGGTGTATGGCCGCACGGCCCCGCGCGAGACGATCGCGTGGCACGAGGTCCCGATGGGCGCCGCCGCCAGCGTGACACCCATGCTTCCCCTGTACTCGCCCGACGGAAGGCACCTGGCCTGGCGCGCGGTAGTCGGCGATACATCGGCGATCGTCGTAGACGGCCACGTGGCGGCGACCGGTCCGCGGCTGCACGATCCCATCGCATGGTCTCCCGACGGCCAGCACATCGCGTTCGCCACGTCCGCCCCCGCCGAACCCGACGGCGGAGAGCCGCGGCGCCTGGTATTGGTGGTCGAGCTGGCCACCGGCGAGAAGAGCGTGCTCGTCGACGACGGCGCCGACGCCCGCTCCCCGTCGTGGTGCGCGACGACGGGGGAGCTGTTCTACGTTTCGGACGCCGGAGGCGAAGACGAGGTGTGGATGATGACCCTCCAGGGTCACGCCTCGCCGGTGACGAGCGGGGGCGGCAAGGCGTATCCCGCCGTCTCACCGGCGGGCGACCGGATCGCGTGCCTGGTGGACGGACAGGGCGTCCTCTTGCTCGACCGCAAGAGCGGAGGCATCGCGCAACTCCCGGCGCCGGTCGGGGTCGCCTACCCTCCGGCCTGGCACCCGGACGGGAACATACTGGCCGTCACCGCGAACGACTGGGGGAGCTGGGACATCTACTTCGTGAGTCTCGACAACGGAGCGGCGATCGTCGTCACGCGACACCGCGCCCGCGACATGTTCCCCGCGTGGCACCCGACGGGTGCGCGGCTCGCGCTGGTCTCGGAGCGCGGGGGTGAAATGCAGCTGTGGGAGATAGAAGGGCTGTCCGCACACCTGGAGCGGTTGACGTCGCCGCCGCCGATACGCGTTTTGCTGGCGCCGCCTCCGCGCGACGTCCCCCAGTGACGCCGCTCACTGGAACGCTTTGCGGCGGTTTTCCAGCGTGCGGTCGATTCCTCCGCATACCTGGTCGCAAAGATCGAAAATCGAGTGGTCGGTGATGGCGTAGTAGGCAGACGTGCCCTGGCGCCGCCGCCGCACCAGGCCGTGCGTGAGCAGGACGGAGAGGTGCTTGGAAACGTTGGACTGCGTGCCGCCGGTGAGCTCCACCAGCTCGTTGACCGTCCGCTCGTCCTGGCCGATGTGATAGAGAATCTTGAGGCGCAGCGGGTCACTGAGCACGCGGAAGCGCTGTGCCACCGCCTCGAAGGCCTCGTCCGTCATCTGCTTGCGCCGCTTCGCGGCCATGGCGTCCCCCTTCTTTTCTACTTGACCATATCGCCATATGGTCATATAATGCCCCCCATGCGCTGCCCAAGTCAAGCGCGAATACTTCCGGAAGCGTCCCACGGGAGAACGAGCAAATGAAGATCGAGAGGAAGCTCATTGATTTGTCGGCGCGCCACCCGCGCACCGTCATCGTCGTCGCGGTTCTGATGGTCCTGGCGCTGGGGATGCAGATCCCCCGTCTGACCGTCGACACCGACCCCGAGAACATGCTGCCCGCCGACGAGGCGGCACGCGTCTTCCATGGTCTGGCCAAGAAGGAGTTCACCCTCCACGACATGATCGTGGTGGGCGTCGTCAACGAGCGCGACCCCGACGGAGTCTTCAACCCGACTTCGCTCGCGCGCATACACGATCTCACTCATCGCATAGAGGCCATCGACGGCGTGGTTCGCCACGACCTCATGTCGCTCTCCAGCGTGGACAACATCAGCCAGGGTGGCCCCGGGGTGGTGCGCTTCGAGTGGATGATGCAGGAGCCTCCCCAGACGCGCGAGGAAGCGCACGCCGTGCGCGACGCGGCGCTGCGCCTGCCCACGATCGACGGCACCCTGGTGAGCGAGGACGGCCGCGCCGCCGGCATCTACGTCCCCGTTGCGGAGAAGAAGGAGAGCCACCGGATCGCGAGCGAGATCGAGGGCTTCATCGCCGGTTTCGAGGGAGACGAGCAGTACTTCATCACAGGTCTGCCCGTCGCGGAGGACACCTTTGGCGTGGAGATGTTCAAGCAGATGGGCATCGCAGCGCCTATGGCGGGGCTCCTCATTTTCCTGTTGATGCTTCTTTTCTTTCGGAGTCTCTCCCTGATCATGGCGCCCATGATCGTGGCGATCATCACGGTCACCGCCACCATGGGACTGCTGATCGGTATGCGCTTCACCGTGCACATAATGAGCTCGATGATCCCCATCTTCCTCATGCCCATCGCGGTGGTGGACTCCATTCATATATTGAGCGAGTTCGCGGACATCTACCCGCGTATTGGCGACCGCAGGAAGGCCATTCGGCTGGTGATGGCGGACCTGTACAAGCCCATGCACTACACCTCGCTGACGTCGGCGGTGGGCTTTCTCTCGCTGGTGCTGGCGCCAATTCCTCCCGTGCGCGTCTTTGGTGCGTTCGTCGCTTTCGGAATCATGCTGGCGTTCTACCTGACGATCACTTTCATCCCCGCCTACATCGTGCTCATTTCCGACGAGCGCCTCGCCCGCCTGGGCCGGCGCAATCCCGAGGCCGACAAAGGCGCGCTCCTCTCGCGTTTCCTCGCCTGGATCGGTCCGCGCGCGCTGGCCAGGTCGAAGGTAGTGCTGGCCGTTTCCGCCGTGGTCGCCGTGCTGAGCGCTTGGGGCATATCGCGAATCCAGATCAACGACAACCCCGTGCGCTGGTTCCGGCCCAGCCACCGCATCCGCGTGGCCGACCGCGTGCTGAACCAGCACTTCGCCGGCACCTACAACGCGTTTCTGGTGCTAAAAAAGGCGACGGATGAGAGCGCGGCCAGCGACGCCGCCGCGCGCGTGCGCGCGCTCCTCGAGGACGCCGGGCGGGACCAAGGCGTCGACCTGACCGAACAGTGGAACCAGATGACGGCCGCCGGAGCCGCGTCGGATTTCGACCGGGAGATCACGCGGCTCATCGACGCCGTCAGCGCGAAGCTCGACGAGGCCGGCGACGCCGAGGCTTTCCTATGGGAAGACGCGCTGGTGCTTCTCGAGGAGGTGCAGACCGCGGGCAAGTACTTCCAGGATCCGGCGGCGCTGCGCTACATCGAGGGCCTCCAGGACGATATGGCTCGCTCGGATCTCGTCGGCAAGTCCACGTCCCTGGCCGATATCGTCAAGACCGTGCACCGCGAGCTGCGCGAGGGCAACCCGGACTACTACTCCGTCCCCGGCACCTCTCCCGCCGTGGCGCAGACCCTTCTCTCCTATCAGTCTTCGCACCGACCGCACGACCTCTGGCACTTCGTGACGCCGGACTTTCGCTCGGCGAACCTGTGGCTCCAGCTCAAGAGTGGCGACAACCAGGACATGACGGCGGTCAAGGCGCACGTCGAGCGATACCTCGAAGCCAATCCGCTGCCCGGCGGGGTCACGCTGGATTGGGCCGGCCTCACCTATCTCAACGTCGTGTGGCAGGAGCACATGGTGAGCGGCATGCGCAACGCTCTCCTGGGGAGTTTCGTGATCGTATTCCTCATGATGCTCGTGCTTTTTCGATCCGTGTGGTTCGGCCTGCTCGCGATGCTCCCGCTCTCGCTCACCATCGCGTTCATATACGGGCTCATCGGCTTCCTGGGCAAGGACTACGACATGCCCATCGCTGTTCTTAGCGCCTTGACGCTGGGTCTGTCCGTGGACTTCGCCATCCACTTCCTCCAGCGCACGCGCGCCGTCTTTCACGAGACCGGCAACTGGAAGGAGACCGTGCGCCTCATGTTCAACGAGCCCGCGAGAGCCATCACGCGCAATGCCATCGTGATCTCGGTCGGCTTCCTGCCGATGCTCGCTTCGCCGCTCGTGCCTTACAACACCGTGGGCTTCTTCCTCGCGGCGATCATGGTGGTATCCGCGTTCGTCACGCTGTTCCTGCTCCCCGCCGTGATCAACCAGGCCCAGGGGCGCTTCTTCCGCGGGCACGCTCCCCTCGAGCAGGAGCACGAATTCTCGACCGAGGCGGGACGCAAGGCGCTGAAGGACACGATCGTGGCCGCCGTCCTCCTCGCCGCCATCGTGACTACGGCGCAACCGGCGCGGTCACAGGAGAATCCACCCGTGGATCAAATCATCGACCGCGCCAACCGCGCCGCTTACTACGCCGGCGACGACGGTCGCGCCGAGGTGCGCATGACCATCGTCGACGAGCAGGGCCGGGAGCGCGTCCGCCAGTTCACCATACTCCGCAAGGACCGCGAGGACGGCCGCGACCAGGACTACGCCGTGCTGTTCAGCCGGCCGGCCGACGTGCGCAACACGGTATTCCTGGTGAAGAAGCACGTCGGGGGCGACGACGACCGCTGGCTCTACCTGCCCGGTCTCGACCTCGTCAAACGCGTTGCCGCCGGTGACAAGCGTACGAGTTTCGTGGGATCGCACTTCTTCTATGAGGACGTATCGGGACGCAGCATCGAAGAAGACGCCCACGAGCTCGTCGCTGTCACCGGCGATCATTTTATCGTCAAGAACACGCCGCGCGACAAGAGCTCCGTGGAGTTCGCGCAGTGGACGGTATGGATCGACAAGAAGACGTACGTGCCCATGAAGATGGAGTACACCGACGAGCGCGGCCAGGTCTACCGGCGCATCGAGGCACTCGAGGTGCAGGATGTCGCCGGGCACCCCACCGTGACGCAGATGAAGGTCTCGGACCTGCGCGCCGGCGGGCACACGCTCTCCCAGTTCCGGAACATCCAGTACGACCTCGGCATTCCCGACGACGTCTTCACCGAGCGGACGCTGCGCAACCCGCCGCAGGAGTGGTTCCGTGGCCGGTAGCGAGTGGAGGGCGGCCGCCGCGCTCGTCCTGGCGACCCTGTGTCTGGCCCCGCCGGCGCTGGCTCAGGACGACTGGGGCGACGACGACACCCTGCCCGTGGAGATTCACGGCTTCGCCGAGGCCGCCGGATCCGGGCGCGTCGTCGCCGACCCCACCGCGACCAACGAGCTGGTCATGACCGAGGCCCGCTTCCGTCTCGATATCGCCCACTATGCCGCGCGCGCCGAGCTCACCTTCAAGGGCGACTTCGTCGCGGACGACATCACCGGCGTCGTAACCACGGACATTCGCGCGGCGCTGTTCAAGGCGCGGATGACTGGCTGGCTCGACCTCCGCGCCGGCCGGCAGGTGCTCACGTGGGGCACCGGGGACCTCCTGTTCCTCAACGACCTCTTTCCCAAGGACTGGGTGAGCTTCTTCATCGGCAGGGACGACGAGTTCCTCAAGGCGCCGTCCAACTCTCTTGCGCTCGCCGCGTACAGCAAGCCGATCAACGTCGACTTCGTCTGGACGCCGGTTTTCACTTCTGATCGCTATGTCACCGGCGAGCGCCTCTCATACTTCGATCCGATGGTGGGGGGAATCGTGAGTGCGGAAACAATGGGGCAGCCGCTCGACGCGGTTCCTCCCGCCCAGACCGTCGAGAACGGCGAGTACGCCGCGCGGCTCTGGCGCACCATCGGTGGCTGGGAGCTGGCCCTGTACGGCTACTACGGATTCACCAAACAGCCCCGCGCCTTCGACCCCGACAGCGCGCGCGCGACCTTCGCGCCGCTCGCCGTCGGCGGCGCGAGCGTACGCGCGAACCTTGCAGGGGGCATCGCCAATGTCGAAGGGGCGTACTACTACTCGCGGGACGACAAGAACGGCGACGATCCCTTCCTGCCCAACTCACAGGCGCGCGGGCTCGCCGGCTACGAGCACGAGATCGTGGCCAGGGTGAACCTCGGGCTCCAGTACTACTTCGAATGGATCCAGGACCACGGCGCCCTCATCACCGGCTCGCCGTCTCCCGCTTACGAACCCAACGAGTGGCGCCACCTGATCACCGGCCGCCTCACCTGGCGACTCGCGCGCGACACCTGGACTCTCTCCCTCTTCGGCTTCGTCGCGCCGGAGGACGGAGACACCTACTGGCGGCCCGTCGTCGGCCACCAGTGGAGCGACGCCGTCAACCTGACCCTCGGCGCCAACGTCATGACCGGCGACGAGGACACTTTCTTCGGCCAGTTCCAGAACAACTCCAACCTGTACTTGAGACTGCGGTACAGCTTCTGACCTACAACGGAGGCATGAACACATGACCATGAACGAAGCCCTCAGGATGCTCGCCGGTTTCTTCGTACTGCTGAGCATCGCGCTCGGCTATTTCGTCAGCCCCTATTGGTTCCTCTTTACCGCCTTCGTGGGCGTCAACCTCTTCCAGTCCGCCTTCACGCGCTGGTGTCCCATGATGGCGATCCTCAAGAAGATCGGCATTCGGAATTGATCCCCAAATCCTCCTTGCAGAACCGGGGCTAGCGCCCCGGGGGCCGAAAGCGCGGGGGCCGGTCGCAAGACCGGCCCCCGTGTGTCACTTGCGCCGCCAGCAACGCCAGCTATTCCGTAAACTCCACGTCTCCGTAGGCGCGAAGCCCTCGCGCCGAGAAAAAGCGCACGCGATAGATCCCCGGCCCGCCCGGATTGCTCCACGCCAGCAAGTAGGCTCCGGGTCGCCGCCCGCCGGAATTGACTATGGTGTCGACCGGCGCCGCACCCGGCCGGTCGTACGCCAAGATCCAAACCGAATCCGTGTCGGCCAAGGCGAAGCTCAGCGTCGTGGTGGCCACCGCCGGATTCGGACAAGCGGGAAGAACTCCCGACTCTACGACCACGTTCATCTCCGAGCGGGGACGCGGGCGCCAATCCGTCGTGTCGCCGCCGATCACCGTGCATATGGCGTCCGTCTCCAGGATGCCCTCGAACTGGCTCGGCGGTCCGGTTCGTGTCGGCGTTGGCTCCTCACAACTCAGAAAAACCGACACGGTCAGACCTAGCAGGAGCGACAACATCTTGACGGTGCCTCTGTGCGCGCTTGCCGGCATTCTCGCCGCCTCCATCGGCCCCGCCATGGTACAACAGACGACCTTGTCCCGCAAGGAATCGTAGCGCCGGGCAGTGAGAGCAGAGGGGCCTGGAAACGCCGCGCGACATCCGGTATAACTAGAGACCATCTCGGCGGCACGAGCCGCGTTCTCTAGTCGCCCAAAGTCGCGGGGTACCGGAGGTACACCTGACATGATCAAGCCACGCGGATTCCTCACCCTCACTATCGCCTGCCTGGTTGTCGCCGTCGCGTGGGCGAACGCCGCAGCCGCCGCAGAAAAGACGTTTCGCGTCGGCATCGTCACGGACGGGCCGTGGGAGCAGAACCAGATCATAAGGCAGCGCTTCATCGACGAGATCCTGACGCTCACGTCGGAAGACTACGACGTGCAGTTCCCCGCGGAGCTGCAGGTCGAGTGCGACTACACCGTGGAGTCGATCCGCTCCGCCCTGCGGCGCCTGCTGGACGATCCCGGATGCGACATGGTGCTCGCGCTTGGGGTCATCGCGTCGCATGAGGGCACGCACATGGCCCCGCTGCCCAAGCCGCTGATCGCGCCCTTCGTCATCGATCCGCAGCTGCAGCAGACGCCCGCCGATGGCGCCGCGAGCGGAGTGCCCAATCTGAGCTATCTACTCTCGCCGTTCAACCTGCAGCGCGACCTCTCGGCCTTTGCCGAGTACCTCGAGTTCCACAAGATGGTGCTGCTCTCGTCGGCGCCCTTCGCGGCAGCGATTCCACAGTTGCGCACCCGCATGCTCGCACGCATCCCCATGGGCGACGTCGAGGTGGTCGTGGTGCCGGTCAACGAGTCGGCGCAGGAGGCGCTGGCGGCGATTCCGCGCGATGCCGACGCTGTGTTCCTGTCGGGCCTGATCCACCTGCCGGCGGCCGAGCTCGCCGCGCTGATCGAAGGGATAAACGATCGCAAGCTGCCGAGCTTCTCGCTGATGGGCAAGATGGACGTGGCGCGCGGTGTGCTCATGGGGTTGGCGCCGGACACGAACTTCCCGCGCTTTGCGCGCCGCGTCGCGCTACACGTGCAGCAGATCCTGATGGGCGTGAACGCGGGCACGCTTCCCATCGCGCAGGCGGGTGGCGAGCGGCTCACGGTCAACATGGTCACGGCGCGCAGAATAGGCATCTTCCCGAGTTGGGAGGTGTTGACCGAAGCCGAGCTCATCGGCGTCGAAGAACGCCAGGTGGCGCGCACCTGGAGCTTCCGCTCGGCGATGGACGAGGCTTTGCGTGTCAACCGGGATCTGGCGGCTGCGGAGCGGGGAGTGCACGCGGGCGCGCAGGACGTCGCGCGCGGGCGCGCAGCGCTACTGCCGCAAATCAACTTGGGTGGTGTGGGGCTGGTGATCGACGAGGACCGGGCGGAGGCCGGCCTGGGGAGCCAACCGCAGCGCACCGTTACGGGGAGTCTCTCCGGCTCGCAGGTGATCTGGTCTGAGCGGGCCTGGGCAGGCTACAGCATCGAAAAGAGCGTGCAGCGCGCCCGCGAGCGTGACTACGAGGCGGCTCGCCTGGACGTGGCGCTGGAGGCACTGACCACGTTTCTCGACGTGCTGAGCGCGAAGACGCAGGAGCGCATCGTGCGCGAGAACCTCAAGCTGACACGCTCGAATCTGGAGCTTGCGCGCGTGCGCCGCGCCATCGGCATCGGCGGGCCGAGCGAGGTGTACCGGTGGGAGTCAGCGCTGGCCAACGTTCGCCAGGAAGTGATCGACGCGAACGCCGTTCGCAACCTCTTCGAGATCGAGCTCAACCGGGTGCTGTATCGACCGGCCGAGGAACCGTTCGACACCGAGGAGTTCGGCCTGGAGGATCCGGATGTGGTGCGCTACCGGGAAGGGGTCATGACCTACTTCGACAACCCCTACAGCTTCAAGGCGCTTCGGGCGTTTCTGGTGGACGAGGGCCTGCGCCTTTCGCCCGAGCTGCAGTC
>JAOTVO010000212.1 GCA_029863355.1 Candidatus Krumholzibacteriia bacterium | reverse complement strand
GAGGAGGTCGCGCGTCTGTTTCTCGGCGTCCCAGTCCCGGTAATCCTGGAGCACGTTGAGCCCGCCGACCCCGATCGACCCGATCGCGTACGCCGCGCTTCCCTTGTACCCGAGGGCGCCCAGGCCCCAGCCGGGAATCAGCGCGCGGGAGACGTACCCGGTCCGGACGCCGGAGATGCCGGCGCGCTCGCCGTTGGGACGAACCGTCACCTTGAAGAAGCGCTGTTCGTAGCTGGGCATCCAGGCCACGACGCGGTAGGCGGTGCCCGCCTCGAGGCCGCAGTAGACCCCGGGTGCCACGGACGAGGCGAGGAGCCCCCTTTCCAGGGTCAACGTGGCGCGCGGGGGCATTGTATCCATGCGCAGGCAGCCGCTCTGCGCGCGGGCGCCGGGGACGACCGCACTGGCCAGCGCGCTCGCCGCGGCGGTGAGTGAGAGTATCGTTCGCGTGCACGATGTCATAGCGCGTGGAACCGGGGCGTCACGAGCGATCGAGCGCGGCGAGCTGCCGCTGTGCAATCTTCGCATAGCGCGTTTCCGGGAACATCTCAATACATTTCTCGAGGATGCGCACGGCGCTCTCGCTGTCGTCGAGGAGCGCGCTGTAGATGAGCGCGCTCTTGAACATGCCGTCGGCGGCGCTGGCCTCGTCCCACCCGTCCGCCTCGGTCTGGAGCAGCTGCGCCACCTCCTCCGCCTGGCCCATGAGGAGGTAGTTCTCGACGAGAAAATCCGTCACCGCCAGCCGGTCGCCCGTGTACTTGCTGCCGCGGTCCATCAACGAGAGGTAGAAGTCGCGCCCCCGCTCCAGGCTGCGCCGCGCCAGCGCCTCCTCCCCCTGGGCGATGTAGTGACGCGTCGCCACCATCGGCGCCTCCATCGCGGCTTCCGTGTAGGGGTGCAGGCTGAGGATCCGGCGTAGAATCGCGATGGCCTCGTCCCAGCTACCCTGCCTCTCCGTCTCCTTGGCGCGGACCAGCATGGCACGGGCCCGCACCTCCGCGTTCACCCCCTCGGCGTTCTCCAGCGCACGCAGCTCGTCCATGCCTTCGTCGCGCGACGGCGAGTCGAGTGCGAGCACGGCGAGGTCGAAGCGCGCCACATGCGCGGTGGGTGTTCCCGGCGCCTCGGCGATCAGCGAGGCGAACTCGCCGCGGGCCGCGGCTCGATCCTTCAGGGCGAAGGCAAGGATCTCGGCGCGCAGCAGCCGCAACTGGGGGACGCCCCCGGCGAGGTGGCGGTTGCCGATGGCGACCTCGATCTCGGCCACCGCCGGCCGCCATTGTTCGCGGGCCATGCGCAGGTGCACCTGGGCCACGTTGGCCTGCGCTGCCACGAGACTGTCGGGCCACGCCGCCCGGATACGCCGGTAGAAGCGTTCGGCGACGCCGTCCATCTCCTGCGCGCGCGCGTCGTCTCCGCGCTCGATGGAGAGCCGCACCAGCACCAGCGGCAGGCGCAGGAACACCTCCCTGATCTGGAATCCCCCGCCCCAGAAATCCTCGCTGTCGACGATCTCGCGGAAGATGGCCCCGCACTGCTGTTCCAGCGACTCCTCCTCCCCGGCCAGGTACAGCGAGCGCGCCAGGTTCAGACGCACGTCCAGCGCATTTTCCAGCGTGAGGTCTTCCTGCAGCGCCCGCGCGTACGCGTCGCCGGCGCTGTAATAGCGCTCGGCGAAGAAGTAGAGGTTGGCCAGCGCGATCTTGGACACCATGACGATGCGCCGCACCCGGGCGACCTCGTCGGCCCGCCACGCCACGGGTGCCCCCGCTGCAAAGGGGTCGACGGCCACGATCTGCTCGAACGCCTCGATGGCGCTGGCCAGGTCACGCTGGGAGGCGTGCAGGAAGGCGATGTTGATGCGGCGCTCGTGCAGCTGCGCGCGCCAGAGTTGACGCTCGAGCGCGTAGCGCACGGAGACGTCGTCGCGCTGGCCGCACCCGCCCGTCGCCGAGAGCACGATCAGCGCCGCCGCCATTACCAGCCGGCGCGCGCGCATCAGAACGGGTCCTCCCGCCGCGACAGGACGAGCGACGTGGTCGCGGCGAACAGGATGTAGCTCGTGATCAGCTCCACCAGGACTCCGGCCGCGAGCAAGTACAGCACCAGCTCCGGCTTGAACTTGAGGACGACCTTGTCCGGCTGCGCGAGGAGCGAGTCGATGGGCAGGTGTGCGAGCACCACCGTCAGCAGGAGCAGCGCGGTCACCGCGAAGCGCGATCGCGCGCAGGCGGCGCTGCGCCGGAGCGCGTCCACGGGTCCACTTCCCGCGGTGCGGATGAACAGCAGCGCGTACACCATTAGCGCTTGTACGGCGACGCTGCCCAGCGCCCCCGCCAGGTTGACGAGGCGCGTGAGTCCGTCGTTCTTCACCAGCCCGCCCAGCCAGGTGAAGAGGGCCGGCACCGCCGTAGCCGCGGCGACGTACACGACACCGACGACGACCATGGCGGGGAGCGAGCGCGCCAGCGACGGCGCCGTCGGCACGCGCGCTCCTTCGCGGGCGAAACGGTCCCCCATCATGAAGACCGCCCACCCGAAGAGCGCGAAGCCAACGGTGGCGACGAGCGGCAGGTACAGGCGATGGTACATCTCGGGGAGCAACAGATAGTGGCTCGGGTAGTGCAGCGCGTTCGGTCCCCCGAGCCACTCCACCACCGGCACCATGAACGCCGAGAAGGGCCGGAATGGAAAGGAGGCCAGCGCGAGGAGCACCAGACACTGCAACGAGGCGAAGAGGACGAAGGGCAGGACGACGTTGCCAGCGCGCAGCATGCGCTTGGCCTCGTCGAGCCCGCGCAAGTACTCCAGAAACACCTTGGCGGCCGACATGGTCAGCCCTCCAGCCCGTAGAGGCGCTCGACCTCGTGCACCAGAGCGTTCGCGTAGGCCCCGAGGCGCAGCCGCGAGCCGGCGGGGTCCTGCGCGAGCGGCGTGGACACCCGCACGAATACGACCTGCTGCGGGCGGCGAGCGAGCGCGCACCGCGTCATGTGCAGCTTGAGCGCGAACACGTTGTCGATGACCCCCTCGGGAGTCTGAAACCAGTAGTAGACGACGCGCGTCTGCGCGCCGTTGGTGACGGTGAGCTCGCGGATGCGGTCTCCCCCCCAGGGCGCCTGGACACGCGCCTCCTCCACCACGCTCCACCCGGAGCCCGGATAGCAGTGCCGCGGGGAGTGTACCTGCGAGCCCTCTTTCTGGCGATCGAAATAGCCCAGGAACACCCACACCGGTGCGTCCGTCTCCGGCCCGTAGGTGCGAAACATCACTTCCTCCGCGCGCAGCACCTCCAGGAAGCCCGGATCCAGCGGCGACTCGGCGAACGCTTCCCCGCCCGTCTCCAGGCGCAGCCCGGCCAGCCCCAGCGTGGAACCGCGCGACGGCTCGGCGAAGCGCAGCACGTTGGCCGCGGCCGCGCCGGCGACGAGCACGACGGCGAGGGTCAGTTTCGTTCGCGCGACAGCCACTCCATCCCCTTTCCGCAGGCGAGCAGCAGCAGGAGCCCGGCGACGAAGACGCCGACTCCCGAGGCCTCGTGGAGGAAACTCTCCGCCGCTTCCGTACCCTGCATCGCCGAGATGATCGCCGTGGTCGCCAGGCGCCCCGCGTTGACCACGACGGCGACGGGCACCACGAGCGCGATGAACAGCACCCGATAACCCGCGCTCAGGCGCAGGAAGTCGGAGGTGAAGACGGCGATCACGCCCAGCGACATGATCGAGCGAAGGCCGCTGCACGCCGTGACCACCTCCAGCGAGTAGTGTTCCAGATGGATGATATTGCCCGCCCGGTACAGGGGCATGCCCAGGAGCGAGAGGAACGTGGCGGTGACGTGCGAGCTTTCCAGCTGCAGGGGGAACGTGAGCTGGTAATAGAGCACGTAAGGCAGCGGGATCATGAAGAGGAGAAACCCTATGGGATAGAGCATGATACGCCACCGCTCCCCTCCCTGCACGGCGAGCACCCAACCCGCCACCACGAGCACGAGCGATACGCGCGAGGTGAAGAGCTCCGCCGCGACGATGCCTGCCAGGTGCAGCAGCGCGCCGGTCGCGACGAGCGCGATCCCCCACGCGCTGGCGTGGCGGGGCGCCGCGCGCCAGGCACTCCGGCGGCGCCAGGCCAGTACGGCCGCCATCAGCGGTACGAAGAAACCGTGGGTGTAGTTATCGTCGTCGATCCACTGCCGCGCCAGGTTGAGAACAACAAACCAATAGGCCGCGGCGAAGGCCGCCGCGGCCAGTAGCTCGACGCCGCGCGTGCGGGCGTTCTGGGCCCCGGCGGCGGGCGGGGCGAGGTCGTTCATGGGTCGAATTGTACCAGAAAGCGCCCGGATTGGCGAAGGGCGCCACGCTCATCGGTCACGCGAACGAGGTAGAGCGCGCGGGCCACGGGCCTGCCGGCGCCGTTGGCGAAGTCCCACGTCCAGTCCGTGCCGTCGGACGATTCGTTCGTGTAGCGGCGCACGGTGGCCCCGCCGGTGTCGAATATGCGGACCGTCCAACGCCCGGGCAGGTTGCGCACCTCGAGCGGGCGGCGGGGGTCGCCGGCCCAGAACCCGTCGGGCACGATCGCACCCTCGGGCAGTCCGACGTAGAGGTTCGCCTCGAGCGAGAAGGTGTATATCAGCGGCGCGGCGCAATTGGCGGGACCGGCCAGGTCGCACGCCTCGACGCGGATGCCGACCGAGGTCCCGTGCGCGAAGCCGCCGGCGGGCGTGTAGCGAATCACCACCGCGCCGGGACTGCCCTCGATCTCGTAGATGACCGCGGCGTCGTCGACGTACAGGCCAATCGACGCGAAGTCGACGCCCAAGCCGGCGTCGGCGATCGACACGACCACGGACGCATCCGTCTTGACGCCGGTGGCGCCGGCGGCGGGCGAGACCGCGGAGATCACCGGCGGGCTCGTGTCCGTCAGCG
>JAOTVO010000211.1 GCA_029863355.1 Candidatus Krumholzibacteriia bacterium | reverse complement strand
AGATGGGCTTCTCGGACAGAATGTGCATGCCCTTTTCCGCGGCGAGCACGGCCGCGCGCGCGTGGTGGGCCGGCGGGGTGGAGATCATGCAGATATCCGCGTCGGTCGCGGCGAAGGCGCTCTCGGTCGAGGTGAACCGCCCCTCCGTCGGCACCCCCAACGCGTCCGCCGCGTCGCGCAGCTTGTTCTCGTCGATATCGACCACACCAGCAACCCTCACCCGGTCGGCGAAGTCGCGCAGGATCACGTCCACCCATTTCTGCCGCGCCCATCCCCCCGCGCCAACCAGCAGCACCCGTTTCATTCAAGACCTCCGCCGGTCATCAGGGTGTGAAGTGTTCGTCCGTTTGTGAATAGCGGCCTACCCACCTGCGGAACATCCGCGTGCGCCGCAGCTGGATCTCCCCCGCGGCGGGAATCGGGCGTCCCAGCGCGAGCGCTATGCCGTAGAAGAAGAGACTCACGCCCGCCCCGTCGTTGGCGACGATCGAACCTGACACGCGCGGATTGACCTCGTAGACGCGCGGCTCTCCGCCGGCGCCGGCCGTGTACTTGAGCTGCACGTTCACGTTGAGGTGCAACCCCATCGCCCGTATCACGCGCGCGACCAGGGTCCGCACTTCCGCGTTCGGCACCACCTCGCCGATACGCGAGATCCCCTCCGTGACCACCAGGCGCCGCCGCGGCACCACGTACACCGCCTCGCCCTCGCGCGCCAGGGCGTCCACGCTGTAATCGTCGCCCTCGAGGAACTCGGTCACGACAAAGTCGGGTACGTCTCTTCCCGAGCGCTCGCTCTCGCGCATGATGGAGAGGAATGCGCCGAGCGTCGCCGTCCGCCCCGGCCCACGACCGTGCCGCAGCATCTCCGCGCCCTCCTCGAGGATCCACAGCCCGCGGCCGCCGCTGGAGCGTCGCGCTTTGACGACGACGCTGCGCTCGGGGTAGCCCAGCTCGGCCGCCGCGCGCTCCACCTCGTCCGCCGACGCCGCCAGCGCGTAGGCCGGCACGGGGATGCCGTGCCGCTCCAGGTCCTCCAGCGTCGTTCCCTTGTCCAGCGCTCGCTGCACCGACTCGGCGGATCCACAGAGGGTGGCCACGCCCGCCGCGCGGAACTCGGCGGCGTGCGTCGAGATGGCCTCCACCTCGAGGTCGGACCACGGCACCACCAGATCCACGCCGTGGCGCTCGCATATCTCCAGCAGCGCGGGGATAAACTTCGGAGAGGTCGCCGGGGGAACGAAGTGGAAGGCGTCGACCTCCTCGTAGTCGTGTCCCCGCTCTTCGAGGTCGACCCCGACGATGCGCAGCGAGTCGCCCGCCGCCTGCCGCAGCCGCCCGAGCGTCTCGGCGGCGATCGGGTGGCAGACTCCCGGGATCAGGACACTCGTGACACGGCCGCTCTCGGACACTCTCTGCCCCTTTCAGCCGGCTCAGCCGCCGAAGTACGCGTACAGGCCCTCCGCGCGATGCCTCCGCTGCGACTCCAGCCGCTGCCGGCTCATATGGGTCGAGTCCCCCTGCGGTATCGCCGCCCCCGTGGTCTTGTTGGCGTCGAAGAGCACCACCTCCCCGTCGACCACCCCATAGTCGAGCTTACCGTAGTCCATGCGCAGCCGTTCGCGCCACTCCAGTATGCCGCTGTCCGGCTCGATCGCTTCCGCCCCCACCGTGCGGTCCATCTTGACGATCGGATGCGGCGACGCCAGGCGCGTACAGGTGGAGCGATCGCCGAGGAACTGGAAGACACGGCAGTGGTAGAGGCCCTCCTCGACTTCCGGCCGGAACTTCTCCACCACGACTTCGGGATGCACGAGCCAGGCGGCCGGAACCGCGTCCAGCGAATCGAAGACCGCGTAGTCGCCCGATTCCCAAAACACGGGCGCGTCCCCCCGGGCCCGATCGATCCGGCGCCGCGCCCGGTGCGCCAGCGGCCAGCGCCGCTCCAGCCAGGTGCGCCGCATCCGGCGCTCCGGCTCTCCGGCGTAGTTGAGATTGGATTTGACCACGACGGGGCCGCCCCACCCGCCCTCCGGGCGCACCAGGTGGCGGCTGATGGCCCTCTTGCGAATGTCGCGCACGTGGCGGTTGAGTGCAATGGGGTAGCGGGCGGCAAACTCGAGGTAGCTCTTGGGGACCACCGAGAGGTTCACGTGGACGAGCACCAGATCGGCGGGCACGAAACGACGGGTGCCGAAGAGATAGACCACCTCGTGACCATCGGCGCGCCAGTAGCGGGCGAGATGGTCGACCATGTAGCGCGAAGGATCGTAGTGGCGATCCTCCCGGTGGAACAGAACGGCGATCCGCTTCGAAGACATTAGAAGATCTTAGCCCCGTCCTCAACGCCCCGACCCGGCGGCCCATTCTACCGCGGTTCGCCTCGGGCAGTCTACCGCCGCCCCGCCAGGAACGAAAGGCCCACTGTGAAGGTCACGTCGTTCTGGAGGATCGTGTCACTCAGGGCCGGTCCGTCCGGACTAGAGGGACCGGTCGGCGGGCAGCGTGGGGCCGATCTCGCTCTTGATCGCGGCCTTGATCTTCCCTGCGAAGAGGCGCGCCACCTCGGCATTTCGAAACATGCTGCCCTCTTCCGTGACCGTGAGCTCGATGGGTATGTAGTTGCAGATGATCTTCGCTTCGAACGCCACGTAGACCGCCGAGGCGGGCTTGCCGTCTCTGAGACCGTAGACCTCCTTGAGGTACGCCCTCGACACCACGTCCACGTCCGACGGGGGCGCTGCCTTTGTGCTCTTCCCCGCCATCAGTTTCGTCACTTGCTGAATCTGCTGACTGGTGCTGGTTTTCCCCGACACGAGACGAATGATGTCGTCGTTCTGGAAGTGTTGCGCCACTTCCTGGTAGATGGCGTGGTCGGAATGCTCCGCCTCTGCGAGTTTGGGGTCGAGTTCGATGTCGTAGAGGACAACGAGGATGGGCTCGCCGGGATTACGTTTCGGGGCGGTTTCGATGCGCTCGATGCGCTCGATGTCCGCAATCTCCGATCTTTCCGCTGCCGCCTGGGCCTGCATGACCTGCTGCGCCCTTGGATCTGATTCATCGTGTATCGTGACCCTGCCGTCTTTATCAGTTTCATAGACGAGCGTCTTGCTGCCGTCTTCATCTACGCGGTAGACCTTCTCGTGACCGTTCCTTGTGGAAACGCGATAACCCGACATGCAACCAGACAGGGAAACGGCAAAAACAGCCACCAGAGTAGCGATGAGGAATCTTGATACGGTTCGGGACATTTTGAGACCCCCGGGGGAAGCGACCGACAAACGATTTCGGGATTAGCGAGGCGGGGGATGCAAGAAGTCCGCCAGCGGCTATACGTGGAAGGATGGCGACCCCGGGAGGATTCGAACCTCCGACCTGCGGATTAGAAGTCCGCTGCTCTATCCGACTGAGCTACGGGGTCGCACGGAAAGGACGCGCGTGGACAGTCGCGAGTCTATCTGTCCGGCGTCCGGACGTCAACGGCGGACAAGAAGTACTCACCTCACAGCTTTGTCGTGCGATTCAGTACTAGCGAAAGAGGTTGAAAGGAGCCCGGTAGAGCATCCCCACGAAGATCACGTGCCCGGAGAAGTCGAACTCGGCGGGCGGCGGGAATATGGCCGTCCCCTCATTTTCCGGAGTGGCGCCGGTCATTTTCGCGAAGCGGTAACGGTAGTCGACGGACGCCCCGAGTCCACGGAAAAACAGCACCTCGACCAGAACGCCGATCGCGTACGTGGTCTCCTTCTTCTCCAGAAGCGACCGGGGAGAATCCATGGGGTCGCGAGGCCAGGCGTCCACCGAGGCGGACGTGTGGGCGACGGACACGCCGGGCTGCACCGAAACGTGGTTCTGCAACGTGCGCGCCCCCGGCGGCCGGCCGAACGCCTTCTCGAAAGCGGCGAAGCGCAGCCAGCCGCCGATCGACGCCTGACCGGGCTCTACCTCCGTGAACGTGGTGTCGCCGACGAGGGTCAACTTGCTGTCGAGGTAGCCCTCGAGCTCCAGGTGGAGGCGCCGGTACGAGAAGAAGATCGCAACCCCTATCCCGCCCGTGCGCGTCACGTCGCCGGTAGGCCCGAGGGGCGAGAGCTGGGCCGCGACGTAGTCCTGCTCCGAGAACGCGGCGCCGAACGCCGAACGCATCCCCAGCGTATAGTTGTGCTCGATCGGGGGCTCCATCTCCTCGCCGTGAGTCGTGGCGGGCCACGCGGAGGTGGCCGCGGCGGCGAGCAGCGCAGCGGCTACGAACGCGCGATGGTGCTGCATAACGAGGGGGCGGAGCGGCGTGCACAGGTCACTTCCGCTCCGCCCTGGAAAAGTCACACTTCGCCGGCGGTCAATCCGACGCCGGAAGCACGTTGACAGCCTCGATACTGAACATCAGAAACGATCGCTCGTCACCCAACGCCTTGATGTGGATCGTGTTCTCCCGTCCCACCAGGGCCGGATCCAGAAGGATGCGGCCGGCCGGCGCGCAGATCGAGTCCGGCGGGCAGACGAACTCCCACACCGTGGTACCGTTGATGTCGACGATCGCCTCGTCTATATGGATGCGATACGGTCCCATGAGTGGCGGAGGGATCACACGCAGGAACAGGTCGACGGGCGCGAAGAAATCCGGGACGGTGAACGTCGAGTCCAGTTCGGTTCCGTAGGGCGAGGCCGGCCCCACGGGAACCGGGCCGAAGATCGGCATCGGCACCGGAGGCGGCGGCTCCTCGACAGAAAAACCGAAATTCACGCCCTCGAGGTCGGTGACGGTTCCGTCCGGCAGGCGGACGAGGGTCACGATCAACGGGTTCGAGGTCGTGGACTGCATGCCCGGGCCGGGATGGGCCCTGATCGTGTAGACGTCCGGGGCAAGGCCCTCGAAGTGGTATGCGCCCACCTGATTCGTCCTTGTGCGATAGAGGATCTCGCGCGCCGACG
>JAOTVO010000210.1 GCA_029863355.1 Candidatus Krumholzibacteriia bacterium | reverse complement strand
AGCAGCACCCCGCCGCTCTTCGCGCCCGCCGTGCTCGGAAGAAAGCTCCCTATGTGGAACCTCGCGAACAGGAGCCAGGGCACGAGAAGGGCCGCGCCCACGGCCACGGTGATCAGCGCCGCGCGGCGGTCGACGGCGCGCCGCGTGGAGAACGCCGCCAGCACCCACACGGGAAACGCCAGGTAGACCTCCGGCCGCAGGAGACTCGCCAGCGCGAAGAAGCAACCGGCGCGCGCCGCCGCGCGGCGGTCGGAGAGTGCGTGCGCCGTGGCCAGCGCGGCGAGCAGAACGGCGAGCACCGACGCCGAGGTCTCCATGGAGAGCGCCGTCCAGCGCGCAAACCAAGCGTCCCCCGCCAGCGCGGCCGCGGCCGCGGCCGCCGTCATGCGGCCCGCTCCCAGCGCGAGCACGAATGCGTACAGGGCGGCCAGCGCGGCGAAGCCGCAGGCCCACGAGAGCACGCGGCTGACGACGATCAGCGCCTCGCCGCCGCCCACCACTTTGCCGGCCGCGGCCAGCGCCAGCACCCACAGCGGGCTCGTCGTCCCGAAGGACACCTCCCCCGGGTTGAACGCATACTCGCCGCGCTCGACGAGGTTGCGCGCGTACTGGACGTGGATGAAGCCGTCGTCGGTGAACCCGTCGCGCAGCGGCAGCATGAAGGCGAGCAGGAGCGCGGCGGGAACCGCCAGGGCCATCGCGTGACGCTTCATCGTCTCACCTCCGTCGCCGCCGCGTCGATCCGGTTCAGAACGGCGGCCAGCTGGGCGGTCAGCTCGGCGCGATCCAGCTCCGGGCGCGTGGCCAGGTCGTAGTCGTGGTCGAGCGTGCCGCGACGGTGCCGGTCCAGGAGCCGCGCGATCGCCGCCGCCACCGCAGCCTCGTCGTCCGGATCCACCACTTCCCCACGGGAGAGCGCATGGACCAGGTCTCCCGCCTCGCCGGGCGGCGCCAGCGCCAGGATGGGCCGGCGCGCGCCGATGTACTCGTAGAGCTTGCCCGGGACCAGTCCGTCGTAGGCCGCGTCGGCGTGCTTGATGAGCAGCAGGATATGCGAGGCGCGCTCCGCGCGCAACGCCTCGGCGTGCGAGACCGAACCGCGAAACGACACCACGCTCTCCAGACTCAGCGCGCGCGCGACGCGTTCGCTCTCGTCCTCCCGCGCCCCCAAGAACGCGACGGCAACGTCGTCGGCCGCGCCCGGGTGGGCGTCGCAGAACCGGCGCAGCCCGCGCAGGAAGGGCGCGGCCGAGCGGCGCTGCGTCAGCATGCCCACGTGGACGATGCGCAGCGGCCCCGCCTTCGGCGGCGCCACCTCCGCGACCGCCGCGGCCTCATCGCCGTCGAAGCCGTTGGGAATGCACACGACGTCGGCGCCCGCGTAGCGGCGCCGCATGTCCGCCTCCTGCCACCGCGTCGTCACCACCAGCGTCGCTCGACGCGCGACCCGCGCTTCCAGGCGCGCGTGCCAGCGCGCGTGCAGCGCGCTCGGCGGCCGCAACAGATGCAGGTTCATCCACGGGTCGCGGAAGTCGGCCACCCACGGCAGGCGCGTCGCCTCGTGGAGCTCGCCGGCGACGAGGTGGCTCGTCTCCGGAGGCGACGTGGAGTAGATAGCGTCGAAGCGCTCCTCGCTGAGCAGGCGCCGGGCCGCGCGCAGGGCGTAGGGTTTCCAGCCGACGTAGGTGTCGGGCACGAGCAGCGCCGACGCGAGGCGGCGCAGCGCGCCGAACCCGCGTGAGGAACGCCGTTGCGGGGCCGGGCCGCCTCCCCGGAGACCGGAGAGCACGCGCTGCGCCGACAGGCTCTCGGTGCGAACCACGCGGCAGTCCGGGGGCACCTGGCCGACCAGCTCCTCGTCGGCGATCCAGAACGCCTGGCCGCGCTGCGCGACGACAGTCGGACGCCACCCGTAGCGGCCGAGGTACTTGACGAACGCGAGCGGGCGGTACACCCCGCCGCCCGCGATGGGCGGGAAGAAGGGAACGATCATCAGGAGGTTGCGCGGCGGCGTGCTCATCGGGTCACCCTCCGCGCCAGCGCGCGCAGGGGCGCGCGGGTGAGCGCCGCATCGAGCTCTGCGCCTTCGTCGGCCGAGAGGTAGGAGAGCGCACGCAACAGACGCGGGTACGCCCAGACGCCCGCCAGCGCCAGCGCCACGCGCGCCACCGACCGCACCAGCTCGTCGGCCGGCAGCCAGGCGCCCGCGAGTGCCGCCGGCGCAAAACCCAGGGCTGCGGCGGTGAGCGCCTTGCCCAGCGGTTTCCAGACGTGCTCGGCGTCGACCGTCACGTCGCCGAGCGCCGCGGCCAGGGCGAGCTGCACGCCGCAGGCCGCCAGCTGGGCCAGTCCCGCACCGATGATGCCCACCGTGCGACCCAGGGCGAGGACGCCCCCGATGTACACAAGGGCCCAGCCCAAGTCGCACGCGGCCGCGGCGTGCACGCGATCGCGCGCCTTCATCACGGTGGTGAGCGGTGCGGTGATCGCGCTCAACGGGACGGACAGGGCGAGGAGGTAGAGCAGGCCGCGCGCGGGCAGGTACTCGCCGCTGGCCACGACGCGGATAATCTCCGTCGCGCACGTGATGGTACCCGCCGCGAGGAGCACGGCGATGGCAACGCTGAACTTGAGGAACACCTCGGTCGCGCGCGTCGCGCGGTCCGCTCGTCCCTCCGCGTCTATGCGGGTCACCTCGGGTTGGAAGGCGAGCACGGGCACGGCGAGCAGGCGGTTGGCCAGCCGCGCGATGCGCGATCCGACGTGGAACAGCGAGACGCTTTCGAGCGCGAGCACGGCCGAGAGCACGTAGCGATCGACGTCGGAAAACGCCACGGCCACGGCGGACAGCCCGAGGGCGCCGAGCCAGTAGCGCGCGTACCCCCCGGCCCGCGACGACACGCCCGCTCCCCCGCGTGCGCCCCCGCGTGCGCCCCCGCGCGCGAGCAGCACGGCCCAGAACACCGCACCGAGAGCGCCTCCCGCCAACGAGACCGTGCCCACGATCCGGAAAAGCGCCGGTACGGACAGCGCGTCGCGCATCGTCCAGATCCATGCCACCTGCACCACCAGGAGGGTCGTCTCCAGCGCCGTCTGCACCTCCAGCCGGCGCATCCCGTTGAGCGCGCCGTAGACCACGAGCTTAAAGCCCGTGCCGACGGTCGTCGCGTAGAACCAGAATAGGAACGGCGTGGCGAACAGCTCGCGCGGCGCGTCGGCGAAGACGGCGTCGCGCCCGCCCACGACGAGAATCACGGCCGCCATGACGGCCGCGAACGCGAGCGCGCAGGCGGCGCTGAGGGCGATGCCGGCGCGCCGCTGTACGCGCGCCTCGTGCTCGGGAAGATAGCGCACCAGGAGCTGAGGGAGTCCATTCGCCGCCACCAGCGCCAGCAGCAACGACAGCCCGCGCAACGCCAAGAACAGACCGAAGGTCTCGCGCGAGAGATGACCTGCCAGGATTTTCACCTGGACGAGCGTGAGCAGCGCCGTGGCCGCAGTCGCGACGCCGAGCGCGGCTGTGTTGGGCAGGAAGCGCGAGCGGCTCACCGGCCCCTCCGCACCCGCGCCACGCCCCAGGCCAGTCGCCCCAGCGCCCCGAAGCGGCGGTGCGTCGTGTAGCGGTAGGGCACGCCGCCGAGCGACTCCTTGTACCGGATCAACGACGCCTTGTCCAGGCTGCCCCCGAGGTTGTAGGTGCGAAACCCGTCGGCGCACGCCTCGCGCATGCAAGTGGCGTACAGCAGACTGCCCGCCCTCACGTCGTCGCCCGCCGGCGTGGTGACGTTGTACCAGGCGATCACCGAGTCGCGATGGTAGAAGTTGAAGTGCCCGCCCAGAACCTCGCCCGCGCGGCGCGCCAGGTAGAGGCGCACGCCCTCGCCGCCGCGGGCAATGAGCTCCTCGAAGAGCCGCTCGGGGTGGGGCGACCGGGCGCCCAGCAGAGCCAGGCGCGCCGCGTACACGCGGTAGTAGGCGCGCACGTCGGAGCGGTCCACGGAGCGCGCCACCGTCACCCCCGCCCGTTCCGCGCCGCGCGCATACTGCCGACGCTTGCGCGCGAAGCGCTCCTTCCACAGCGCGTCGAACCCGCCCGACAGATCGACGAGGTGGGTCTGTGCCGTCGCGCCCCCGCTCCACGCGGCGCCGGAGCCCGCGAAGTCGACCCAGCCGGCCTCGAGCGTGCGTACGTCCCGCGCGAGCCGCGCGTAGCGATCCAGGAGTGCCGTCTCCGCCTCCCCGTCGACCGCCACCGGCCCGCCGTATGTACCGAAGGGCAGCGACCACGCGCGCAGGAAGGGGCCGTAGCGAAGGAGGAAGAAGGGCAGGTACCCGATCGGCTCGCGTCCCCGTCTGGCCACGGCGCAGCGCAGCGCCATGCGCGGGTGGGCGGCGGCCACGCTCTCCAGCCAGGTGCGGCCGTGATAGAACGTCGCGCGCGAAGACGCGCGCGCGAGCTCCTCGACGCCGGCGGGAAGCGTGTCCGTGATCACGATTTCCATCGGGTCAGTCGGCGCGGTGGTACTCCGCGATGCGCTGCACCGCCTCCACCACGTCGTCCACGTCAGAGTCGCTCATGTCGGGATAAAGGGGAAGCGAAATGCAGCGCGCGTAGTAGTCCTCGCACGCGGGAAAGGACTCGGGACCGACTCCGTAGCGGGCGAAGAACGGGTGGCGGTAGACGGGGATGAAGTGGACGGAACTCCCGACGTTCTCCTCGGTCAGCGCCGCCAAGAAGCGGTCGCGGTCGATGCGCAGGCGCTCCAGCCGCAGCCGGATGGTGAAGAGATGCCACGTGTGCGCGTTGCCCGGCGCAACGGCGGGCGGCTCGATCCAGGGAGAGCCGGCGAAGCCTTCGAGGTAGCGGCGCGCGACCGCGCGTCGGCGCTCGAGGAGCGCGTCGGCGCGGCGCAGCTGCGAGACGCCCAGGGCGGCCTGTATGTCGCTCATGTTG
>JAOTVO010000209.1 GCA_029863355.1 Candidatus Krumholzibacteriia bacterium | reverse complement strand
CTAAGACGTCGGGACCGCGATCACGCGCGGTCCGGTTCCATGCCCTCCTTGTACAACACCACGCGGTTTTTGCCAAGCGCCTTCGCGCGGTACATGGCCCCGTCCGCCTGCGCGAAAAGCTCCTCGGCGGACTTCGCCGTAACCGGAAACACGGAGACGCCGACGCTCACCGTGATGCGGCGCGGCCGGCCGTGCGCGTCGCGCAGATCCCCGTGCTGGGCGATCACGCGGCGCAGTCGCTCGGCCGTGTGCACGGACTCGAACTCGGACGTTCCGGGAAGGAGGATCACGATCTCCTCACCGCCGTAGCGGAAGGGCATGTCCACCTTGCGCAGGTTCTTGCGCACCAGAGCCGCGATCAGCGAGAGCGCCTCGTCCCCCTTGCGGTGTCCCAGTTCGTCGTTGACGCGCTTGAAGTCGTCCACGTCGATCATCAGCATCGACACCACCCCTCCCGAGCGCGTGGCCCGCTCGATCTCCACGGCCACCTGCGAGTCGAAGAAATGGCGGTTGTAGAGGCCGGTGAGAGCGTCGATCGAGGTGAGGTCCTCGATCTGGTGGTGGAACTCGATGACCTGGCGGGCCGCGGATGCGGCGACCTTCAAGCGCGTCGCCATCGTCGCCGGCTCCAGGGCGGCCGGGAAGAAAACGCGCAGCACCCCCTGCACCTTACCCATGCTGAAGATCGGCGCGACGCCGAGCACGCCCCAGCCGACCTCGGCGCCCCGCGGCGTGTCGTCGATCTCGGCCTTGGGGACGAGCCGCTGCGCACCCGTTTCGATGACGCCGCGCAGGAGGTCCGAGTCCCGCAGGACGTTCTCGCCGAGGACGCGCACGCGCGGCCCCGGTGACTCCGAGCGGCTGACCGCCTCGTCCACGACGTCCAGCGTCGCCCCGCGCAGCCCCATCCACCGGTGCAGCGTGTCGAGCAGATTCTCGAGTCGCGCCAGCACCGGATCCGTGCGCTCGGTCATGGCAAACGAGCGGATGATGTCGGGCAGGAAGCTCACCGCCTCGCCCGCCGCCTCGTCGGGCGGCGCCGAGGACGGCTCGGCCGGCCGTTCGGGTGGAGGCGCGGGCGCCTCCGCCGGCGCGCGCTGTCCCTCGTCGGAGCGCGGCGGCTCCGGCGCGCGCCCGGCCCGCCAGGCGTCGGCCATCCCCTCCCATTCGACGCGCGGCAGGGCCACGCTGACCTGAAAGCGGCCGCCCTTGCGGCGATAGGCCAGGACCATCTGCCCGTTCTCTCCGCGCACGTCGGCCCGTTCGAAGAACGATTCGTCGCACAGCGCCTCCAGGGCGCGCACGGAGAGCGCGCGCAGCGCCGCTGCGTCGCCGCCAGCGAGGGCGGCGTCCACGTCGCGCCTCAGGTCCGGGGGGAGCCGGTGCTGGGGGACGAGATTCTGCAGAAGGTAGCGGTAGTCTCTCTCGAAGATGCGCATCGCTTCCTACCTTCGGCGGGGCAGGCCCGATTCTGTAGCACGTTCATTATATGCCATTTATGCGCCGCGTTTCCACCACTTTCGCAAGCCTGCTCCGCCCTCGCCCGCGCCGTCGCCCCGAACTGGCTTGCAAATTGCTGCCTCTCGGCCCAATAATACCCTCGTCCGACGCCGGAACGCTCCGGGGCAAGGGGCTGCAACTATGCAAAGAATCATCTGGTTACCGCTGGCGCTCCTGCTCGCCGGGCTTTGGCTCGCCGGCTGCGCCTCGGACGCCGAGCGGCGCAAGGCGGCCGGGGGCGCAGCGCTCGGCGCCGACGCCACCGTCGACGAGATCTACGCCCGGCGCTTCGCGCTCGAGGGCTTCGAGGAGCGTCTGGACCAGACCCGTTCCTTCCATGGCAGCGGGAGCGGTTATCTGTTCCGTGCCTCGCGCGACTCGCTCGTCGCCGACATCAACAGCTACATCCGGGCCAATCCGCACTGTGAGACCGACCCCTCCTTCGCGCGCCTGCTCAACAGCCTGAGCGCGCTGGACACCCTCGCCGTCGAGCCCGCACCCCCCGAAGGCTACGCGGCCGTCGAGGACAGCATCGCGCTCTTCTTCGCCGACTGGCCGGAGATGGACGTCGAGATGGACCCGGGGCTATTCAGCCGGTACAACACGGTCTTTCCCACGATCGACAACAGCCGCGTCGACTTCTGGATCAAGTACTTCACGGGGCCGGGGCGCGAGCGTTTCGAGCGCGCCATCTACCGCATGCAGCTGCACCGCCCCACCGTGGAGGCGATCCTGGACGAGCTGGATCTTCCCCGCGAGATCATCTGCATCGCGCTGGTCGAGAGCGGTTTCTCCATGCGCGCGGTCTCCTCGGCGCGCGCCGTCGGACCCTGGCAGTTCATGCCGGGCACCGCTCGGCTCTACGGGCTGCGCGTGAACTGGTGGGTCGACGAGCGGCGAGACATCGTCGCCTCGACCTACGCAGCCGGCCACTACCTGAAGGACCTGCAAGGCATTTGGGGCGACTGGCTGCTCGCCTTCGCCGCGTACAACTGCGGCGAGTACCGCGTGGCGCGGCAGATCGCGCGCCAGCGCAGCGAGGACTTCTGGCGCCTCAAGCTGCCCATCCAGACGCAGCGCTACGTGCCCAAGTTCCTCGCGGCGTTGTACATCCTGCGCGATCCGATCAAGTATGACCTCACCGTGCCGGCCGTGGAGCCGGTGACCTTCGACCTGCTCACCGTCCCGGACGCGACCGACCTCAAGCTCATCGCCGAGAGCGCGGACGCCTCGGTGGAAGTGCTGCGCGAGCTCAACCCGCACGTGCGGCGCTGGGCCACGCCCCCGGGGATGGAGGTCGTCGTCAAGGTGCCCGCGGGCAGGGGCGAGGAGTGCCGTGCCCGCCTCGATTCTATCCCGCCCGACGAGCGCATCACCTGGCGGCAGCACCGCGTCAAGCGCGGCGAGACCCTATCGCAGATCGCCCGGCGCTACGATACCTCGGTGTCGGCGCTGAAGAGTCTTAACAATATCCGCAACTCGCACGTCATTCGCGAAGGGACGGTGCTGCTGGTGCCGGTCCAGGGCGGTAAGTACATGGAGGTCGCGTCGTCGAAAGCCACGTCGAAGCCCCAGTACATGAATCCCACGCGCGAGATCAACAAGCAGTCGCTACAGAACTACGCCCAGAAGGCCGCCCCGCCGGCGGGGCACAAGCGTGTCACCTACACGGTGCGCAGCGGCGACACCCTGGGCGAGATCGCCGAGCGCTACCGCACGAGCGCGCGGAAGATCCGCGCGTGGAACGAACTTCACTACAGGCGCTACATCTACCCCGGCCAGAAGCTGGCCATCTACGTGCCCGATTCCTTCTCCTCCCCGGACGAGCGCATGGACGAGGTCGCGCTCCCCGACGAGGAGTGCTGCATCAAGCACGCGCACGTCGTGCGACACGGCGAGAGTTTCTACTCGATCAGCAGGAAGTACGGCGTGGGCGTCTCCGAGCTGCTCGCGTGGAACAACCGTGGGCTCCGCAGCACCCTGCATCCGGGCGACGTGTTGGAAATCTGGGAGCGCAAGTAGCGGCCCGCGCGGCGGGATCTGCTAGAAGTCGGCGAGCACCGAAACGCGGTGCGTGGCCTCGAAGGCGTCGTGGTGCAGGTAGGCGTAGTCGAAGCCCAGGAAGCCCACGCGCACCCCGGCTCCCGCCGTCGGATTGCCCCCGTCCACGCCACCCCGCACCATGACCTTCTCCTGGAACTGGAGCTCGGCGCCCAGGTGCAGGTCGGAGCTCACGCCCTCGATCCAGAATTGGGAGGCGGTGCGGCGGTCCTCGAAGAACATGTCGGCATCGGCGGCGAGGAGTAGGGCGCCGTTCATGCGCTCCGACACCAGCGTGTAGGCGGCGCCGACCTTGAGCATCGGCGTGATGAACTCGTTGGTGCCCGTGCTCCAGCTGATGTAGGTGCCGGTGGCGTCCTGCAGCTTCGCTCCCACGTCGAACCGGTCGAACAGGAAGTCGCGGCGCAGATAGCCCAGGTCGATCCCGATGCCCACGCTGCTCTCCCCCGCGATGGCGTCGGTGTAAATGATCTTGAGGGTGCCGCCGACGCGGCCCCACCCCGTGCGCGTCGCGAAGCTGCCCAGCAGCGCGAAGCTGTTGTCCGATTCGCGGGGTAGCGCGTCGATGTCCGCGTCGGTGAGGACGCGGCCGCTCTTGTCCACCAGGGCGTCGGGCTCGCCGTCGCCGTCGGAGTCGATCAGCTCCAGGTGGTTGGTGATGATGTTGTCTTCCACGCCCAGATGGATCAATCCCAAGCCCCAGGCCGCTTCCCGGCCCTCGCCGAGCAGCTCCGTGGGCTGGGCGTAGGACCCGAAGTTGAACTTCACCAGGCCGCCGAAGCGCTCGGAGTGCATGGCCAGGGCCTGGCGCGTGCCGATCCCCGTTATCCCCGCGGGATTCCAGTAGACCGCGGACACGTCGGAAGCGACGGCCGCGAAGGCGCCGCCCATGCCCAGGGGCCGGGCCCCGCCCCCGATGGCCATGAAATCGCCCGCGTACTTGGCCGAGAAGGCCGAAGTGGGCACGCATCCGGCCAGCGCCACGGCCATCCAGGCAGCTCGTCTCATCCTCATGGAATCACACCTTGCACTACGGGGAAGGTCCAGGAAACGCAGGGGCGGTCAGGACCGCGCCCCCCGGACCGGGGGCGCGAACGTCCTTGAAATTATAGCCGGCGCGGCGGCGCGCTTACAAGCCGAAACTGGGCTAAATGAGGCCATATTCCCGGATCTTGCGGTAGAGCGTCCGCTCGGAAATCCCCAGCGCTTCCGCCGCGCGGCGCCGGTTCCCGCCCGAGCGCTTGAGGGCTTCCTGCACCGCGGAACGCTCGAGGTGGTCGAGACTCAGGTCCCCCTCCGCCTCGTCCCGCGCCGGCTCCACCCGCACCTCGCGCAGGCCACTGCGCCAGGTCTCCCCGCGCTCGCCCACCGCCACACGCGCCAGTATCTCGCGCACGTCTCGGTGCAGGGCGAGAATCGCCGCG